>JAURQI010000121.1 GCA_030836155.1 Crocinitomix sp. | reverse complement strand
AAATTTGTTTTTATAGCTTCCTTCTATATTAATGTTACTTAACGTCAATTGCTGATCGGGTTCGGTTAATTGCCCATCGAGAATCGAAAAATCAGCGGTAATCGATGGCATTTCAGTTCGCTCCATGGATCCAGCAATAGCACTATTAAAATTCACACGACCATCTCCGATATACTCTTTTTCATTTTCGGGATCGTTCATAAAACTATTAATGACCTGTTCAACCTGAATATTATTCCCTACAATTTTAAGATCAATTTGAGCAGAATCTAAAAATCCTGAGACATTAAAGTTCATGTCCTCAACACTCAAATCTCCTTTATTGAACGTATAGCTTTTTTGATCGGTATCAATATGCATGGCTAAATCTATTGTGCCATTTTTTTTTGAAAAAAGCGTTAGTGAATTACTTTTAACCCGATCAACCCAAAAATTACCTGTTGCTTCCACATCATAAGTGACAGCCGAAAAATCTCCCTTTAGTAAAGCATCTTGAAAATCTAATTCATAATCCTGACCAGTGGAGCGATTAACCCAATGAAAATTAAAGTCCTCTAGTTTTAATCGTTCCATTGAGAACCGAAAATCTTGATCAGACTGATTGGTGCTGTCAGAAGGGGTTACAATGTCATAATTATAATCCCCATCTGCCGTTGTTATCAGGTTCAATTGTCCGCCTTCCATACTGGCATGTTTCACTTCATAATCACCAGAAAAGAGATCTAAAACATTAAAATGAAAGAACATGTCCGCTGCAAAAAGTAACGTGTCATTGCTCTCCGTTTCTTTGTAAGCATCTTTAATTAAGACTTTTTCAAATTGCAACGAAACATTCGGAAAATCGTGCAGAATAGAAACTTCAATGTTTTCAACCTCAACATCTGTAGTCAACTGATCATTTAATGCAGCTATCGCATAGGCCTTGATATCATCCTCATAAATATGCAGAATTACCGTAGTCAAGGTGATTAAAAACAACCCCGTAAAGAACGTCCAAAAGGCTATACGTTTGAATATTTTCCACACCTTCTTAAACCGATTCATGACCAAAATTGATTAGACGCTATTTTTGACTGACTCCTCACGGGTTAACATATTAGTTCCTCTTAAACATACCAAGGTAGCGCAATATAGCGCAAGATGCTGGAGTCGTTACGGAACTTATCAACCTCAATTGGTTAGTTTAACTAAAAAAATGGACATAAAAAAACGTTCTCTACCGGAGCAGAGAACGCTTAAATTTCTGATTAAAAAGGTCTTATTTCAATACGTCTTGTATACCTTTTTCAATTCCTGACTCAATAGCGTCTTGATTTTCTTCAAGAACCTGTTTGATGGTGTCCATTGCACCCTCAAGTGCACCATTCAAAGCAGAAGATGTATCAGCCAATTGATCATTCATTTCTTCTACCGCTTGTTCCATACCTTCTTCAAGCAAATTGTTTAATAAGTTATTTCCACCCTCATTCTCAGTTGAAGGTTCAGGCGTAGTTGTTTCTTCACCACCACATGATGATAAAACTAAGGCTCCACCCATCATCAATACTAATGCATATTTTTTCATCGGTTCAATTTTTTGCCAAATTTAGAAAATCTGGGGAATTTTTGATCCTCTTGAACATTAATCAGACATTCTTGTTAAATTTGATACAGCTAATTTTTTGTAAACCTAAAAAACACACACATGGCATTTGAATTACCTGCATTACCATATGCGCACGACGCTTTAGAGCCAAATATCGATAAGCAAACGATGGAAATCCATCATGGAAAACACCATAACGGCTATACCACTAAATTAAACGCAGCTATTGAAGGCACTGATCTTGCTGGGAAATCAATCGAAAATATTCTAGCAAATTGTGCAGACAACCCAGCTGTCCGTAATAACGGTGGTGGATATTACAATCACTGCTTGTTTTGGGAAGTAATGTCTCCGAATGGAGGAGGAACACCATCTGGAGAACTGGCTGATGCTATCAACGCTGCTTACGGTGATTTTGAATCTTTTAAAACAGCTTTTGCAAATGCTGCAGCAACAAGATTTGGATCAGGATGGGCATGGTTGTGCGTGCACCCTGGTGGAAAAGTTGAAGTTTGTTCAACTCCAAACCAAGACAATCCATTAATGAATGGAATTGGATGCGGTGGAACGCCCGTTTTAGGGTTAGATGTATGGGAACACGCATACTACTTAAAGTATCAAAACAGACGTCCCGATTATATCAACGCATTTTTTAATGTAATTAACTGGGATGAAGTTGCAAAGCGGTACGCTGCAAACAAATAATTCATTTCTTACTTAAAAACGAAACCCGAATGATGCATATCATTCGGGTTTTTTTGTTTAAATTGCTTTCTCTTTAAAGACATGGAAAATCAGTACAGACATCTCTTCGCCATTTTAGTGTTTTGCCTTTCGGCTTGCTCATTGAGTTCTTGTTTAAAAGATAAAACAAGTCCTGTTGGCGGATGTCTTACGGAGGTTTCTTATACCGTTGACATACGCCCTATTATTGAATCCTCATGTAAAACAGGGTTAGGACCAGGTACCGGATGTCATGATGCATGGATTGATAGCTATTCAGCTATAGAAACATCGCTTGATGGCGGCGCATGGCAAAATGAAGTTTTCGTTGAAATGACAATGCCTTTGATCCCAAATGATTTTGGTATTGACTCGCTCACGGAAGACGAACTCCAGACGATGCGTTGTTGGATTGAGCAAGGCTACCCTGAAAATTAACATAAGTTCGATTACCGTCCATATTTCCACTATCCAAAACCAGCATTTTATTAAATTTGCGGCTTCAACAATAACGAAGCAAGCATGGAGTATAATTTTAAGGATATTGAAGCGAAATGGCAGGCATATTGGTTAGCCAATAAATCTTACGCCGCAGCGGATCAATCAGACCAACCAAAGTACTATGGACTCTCTATGTTTCCTTATCCATCTGGCGCAGGTTTGCATGTTGGTCATCCGCTAGGTTATATTGCTTCAGATATCTATGCTCGTTATAAAAAATTGAACGGCTTTAATGTGTTGCATCCAATGGGTTATGACTCTTTTGGGTTGCCGGCAGAACAGTATGCAATTCAAACAGGACAGCATCCAGCAATTACCACTGAAAAGAATTTGAAGCGTTATCGTGAGCAATTGGATAAAATTGGATTCTCATTTGATTGGGATCGGGAAGTGCGAACTTCTGATCCGGCCTATTATAAATGGACGCAATGGATTTTTAAGCAGCTGTATAAGGCTTGGTATAATGATGAAACACACAAAGCAGAATCCATTGCAAGTCTTGTTGAGAAATTTGGAACCGAAGGGAATGCTGGTATACATGCTTGCACAGATCAAACAGAAATATTTTCTGCAGAAGATTGGAAAGGTTATTCTGAAAAGGAGCAAGAAGCGATTTTAATGAATTATCGTCTGACATTTTTAGCGGACTCATGGGTAAACTGGTGCCCTGCATTAGGAACAGTTTTAGCCAATGATGAAATCAAAGATGGAGTTTCAGAACGAGGTGGGCATCCCGTTGAGCAAAAATTAATGCGCCAATGGAGTATGCGCATTACCGCTTATGCCGAAAGACTATTGAATGATTTGGAAACGGTAGATTGGACTGATTCTATCAAAGAGCAACAGCGCAATTGGATTGGAAAATCTGTTGGAGCTGCGGTTACTTTCAAAACTGAAGAAGGGCATGACATCGAAGTTTTCACGACGCGACCGGATACTATTTTTGGTGTTTCCTTTATGGTATTAGCACCAGAACACGAATTGGTGAGCGAAATTACAACTGATAAGTACAAAGCAGCTGTTGAAAAATATCAACAACAAACCAGTCTAAAAACTGAGCGTGACCGTCAGGCGGATGTTAAAACTATATCTGGAGCGTTTACAGGTGCCTATGCGGTTCATCCGTTTACAGGTGATAAAGTGGAGATTTGGATAGCCGATTATGTTTTAGCAGGATATGGCACAGGAGCTGTCATGGCCGTTCCATGTGGCGATCAACGCGATTATGATTTTGCAAATCACTTTGGTATCGAAATCAAAAACATATTTAAGGATGTTGATATTTCAGAAGCGGCGTATACTGAAAAAGACGCTGTCATTACTGATTCTGATTTCCTGAACGATTTACCGGCTAAAAAAGCGATTAAACTTGCGATTTTTGAAATCGAAAAGGAAGGGTTTGGTAAAGGCCAAACGAATTACCGTTTACGAGATGCTGTTTTTTCCAGACAACGTTATTGGGGCGAACCATTCCCTGTTTATTATAAAAACGATATTCCTTATTTAATTGAAGACGATCGATTACCGGTAACCTTGCCTGAAGTTGATAAGTATTTGCCTACAGAAGATGGCGAACCACCTTTAGCCCGCGCTAAAAAAGAAGATTGGAATGTGTCAGAAGGAGATCATATGGAATACAATACCATGCCAGGTTGGGCAGGATCATCTTGGTATTTCTTGCGCTATATGGATCCGCATAATGAAGCCGCTTTTGTTTCGCGTGAAAAGGCAGATTATTGGAATCAAGTTGATTTATATATCGGAGGTTCTGAACACGCAACGGGTCATTTGTTATACGCTCGTTTTTGGACAAAATTCTTGTATGATATGGGATTCATTGGATTCAATGAGCCATTCAAAAAGATGATCAATCAAGGGATGATATTGGGACGTAGCAGTTTTGTATATCGTGATAAAGCGTCTGGAAAATTTGTCACTTTTAATAAAAGAAAAGAATATCAAACGGCCCGTTTACATGCAGATATTCATCTTGTGGATAATGATCAACTGGATTTAGAAGGGTTCAAGAATTGGTTGCCAGAATACGCCAATGCAACATTCATTTTAGAGGATGATGGATCCTATCAGTGCGGACATGAAGTTGAGAAAATGTCCAAATCAAAATACAACGTTCAAACACCCGATGCTTTGGTCGAAAAATACGGAGCCGACACCTTGCGTTGTTATGAAATGTTCCTCGGTCCGTTGGAACAAGCAAAACCTTGGGACACAAAAGGGATTAGTGGCGTTCACAACTTCTTACGTAAGTTTTGGCGATTGTTTCATGACAAGGATAATAATCTGAATGTCACTGATGCCGAACCCGACAAGAAAGCACTAAAAACACTTCATAAAACAATCAAGAAAATTCAAGAAGACCTGGACCGTTATTCTTTCAATACACCGGTATCAAATTTTATGATTGCCACGAACGAATTGACCGATCTGAATTGTAATAATCGGGCTGTATTGCGTGAGTTACTTATTTTAATCTCGTCCTACGCACCTCATATTTGTGAAGAATTATGGGAGAAAATAGGAGAAAAAGAAAGCATTACCAAAGCAACTTTCCCAACTTTTAATCCAGATTATCTGGTTGAAGCAGAATTTGCCTATCCTGTTTCATTTAATGGCAAGATGCGATTCAAATTACCATTGCCAACCAATATGTCGAAAGAGGATGTAGAAGCAGCCGTATTATCAGACGAGCAATCTGCTAAATATTTGGATGGAAAAGCTCCCAAGAAGGTAATTGTGGTTCCAGGCAGGATCGTAAATATTGTGGTTTAATGGTTTGTTGTTGTTAATTATTGGCATTACCCATTCGATCGTTATTAGAGCCTGCCTGCGTCAGGCTAACGAATCGTATACCCTAAAAGCAATCCAAAAATCCGTGTCAGGCTGGTGAATGGCTACCTGAAATGATAATCCTGTAAACAAGAGCCTCTTTAAAAAGAAAAGAGGCAAAAGCGTAAAACGCCAATGCCTCTATCCTTTCATAGGTTATATGTTGGTTGTTGGTATACTACTTTTTAATAATACGGCCTGAATAAACAGATCCGTCTGCTCTCATCGCATAGTGATAAACACCATTTGAAACCGGCGAACCATTCTCATCCGACCCATCCCAAACGACAGACTGCGCGCCTGCTTCTTGGTCTCCTTGTTGCAATTTCTTAACCAGTTTCCCGGCCATATCGTAGATGAATATACTGACATAAGTCGAATTCACCAAATTGTAATCGATTGCAATTGAGTTATCAAATGGATTTGGATATGCCCGTAAGCCCATTTCTGCGCCAGACTCTTCTTCTTCAATTCCCAATTGGTCTAAGTACAGGTTGTTCAAACTATCTACATTGACAAATTCGTCACCATCCCAATATTCCATAACGTGGAAATACACCAAGAACATTTCATCGGTTGTATTAAACCCAGGGCCAATTTCAATTGGAGGATCGTAAGGATTATGCGGATTTCCTACTGTGTTATCATAAACGCCTTCGGCGAATAAATCACTACCACTTGGCAGGTGTTGCATGTATTTGAACCAGTAAAAATCTTGCCAATCAAAGTCCCAATTTGGAATATTCACAAACTTCACGGTATCCATTGCTTCTGTTACGGCATACGTCTTAATTGACTTACCTAATAAGTGCATGTGCGGAAATGCACTCAACACTGTTAGGTTAAATGGTACATCAGGATAAGTTGCTTCAACATCCGTATATTCATCCGGAGGTAAAGAAAAGTCCCAGTTCTGCAAGAATGGTCCAGCCAAGATTTCACGGAATTCCGTTTCAATTGGTTCTGGATAAAAATAGAAATGTACTCTCGTTTGATCCCATTCACCATAACTACCATGTGGATAATGCAAAGCAAAAACCACATCAGATCCCGCAGGTAAAACCATTCCTGAAGAAAAGTCTTCAGAAGACGGGAAAATAGTAGGACTTGCTCCTGGCGTATATCCAGCCATCAACGGCTCCGTTGTCGGTCCTCCACAATCACCACCAATGGTATCCGTTGCATAAGAACCATCTTCATCCATATACAATAAACAATGATGGACAATAGATCGGTTACCCGGAATAATTTCGATTGCTTTTACTCTTCGGTCTGTCGCTAAACCTGTTGGAATAGAAATACAAACATAGTCGTCAAATGACTCGGTAGCCTTACTCATATAGTTTGGCATCTCTAAAACCAAGTCTGGCGTAGCTGCTAATTGTTGCTCACCAGTATATACGGGTGGTGGTGGAGCCAGTTCTGGGTCACCTTCTGGCGCACCACTACTTGCCCATTCAATAATCGTATTTCGCTCGTATTCTGTTAATGTACGCTCATCAAAATAATGTTGGTAAGAGGTATCTGCTGTCCAAGGTGGCATGATATTAAATTCTACATAAGATTGAATTAGAGCGCGATAATCATACGCGGTGCTATATTCCATAAATGAAACGGAACCAACGCCTTCAGGGTTGTGACATTCCGTACAATTGTCATACATGATTTGTGCTGCATCTTCACTCCAGGTTGGTTGAGCCTGACTTAAAAATGTAAAACACAAAGTAGGGATGGCAAGTAGCCATTTTTTCATAGTTGATTTCATTTTAGTTGCTACGTCCAGCGCCCTTTGATCAAACGGTAGGTAATGTGTAGGATTACCGAATAACCTAGTACAACGATAGACGAACTACCAAATATAAGCTTAAATGCTAATAAATCAAAGTGTTGCTTAAATTTTTGTAATGTGATTTCGCGCTATTTCACGGGCTAATCGATCTGTTTCATACAGTTTTTCCAAATCTGGACTTTGAATAAAATCGGCCTCAGCCATTACCATTTCGTTGACTCTTGCAATATCCAAGAACTTAATTTTATCATTTAAAAAGGCTGCAACTGTTTCTTCATTGGCCGCATTTAACACACATGGCAATGTGCCTCCTCTTTTCATGGCATCATAAGCCAATTTGAGGTTGGTAAACGTTTCTAAGTCTGGTGCCTCAAATGTCAAGCTTGGATAATCCATAAAATTGAATCGTGGAAAATCAGTTGGCAAACGATCGGGATAAGTGAGTGCATATTGAATAGGCAATTTCATATCAGGTAAACCCATTTGCGCTTTCATGGATCCATCTTTAAATTGTACGATTGAATGGACAATCGATTGGGGATGGACAATGACATCAATCTGATCATCGTTTAAAGCAAAAAGCCATTTGGCTTCTATCACCTCTAACCCTTTATTCATCATCGAAGCTGAATCAATCGTGATCTTGGCTCCCATCTCCCAATTCGGATGCTTGAGCGCAGCTTCTTTGGTCGTGTTTAATAATTCATCGCGCTTTTTACCACGAAATGGACCGCCAGAAGCCGTTAAATAAATCTTTTCAATTGGATTGTGAAATTCGCCCACTAGGCATTGAAAAATTGCCGAATGTTCCGAATCAACTGGATAAATATTGACCCCTTTTTCCTTCGCTAATTTTGTGATAATCGAACCTGCAACAACAAGCGTTTCTTTGTTCGCCAACGCAATGTTTTTACCCGCACGGATAGCAGCAATCGTTGGTTTTAGTCCTGAAAACCCAACCAATGCGGTAAGAACAATATCAATTTCCTCCATCTGGACGATCTCTTCTAACGCCTTATCTCCTGCATATACTTTAATATCATGTTCAAATAGGACGTCATTCACCTTTTGATACAAAGATTCATCTGCAATAACCACTGCATTTGGTTTCACCTGAATTGCTTGTTCGATTAATAAATCAGCATTCCGATTCGCTGTCAATACAGAGATTTCGAATTGATCAGGGTAAGCGGCAACAACCTCTAAAGTCTGTGTACCGATTGAACCCGTTGAACCCAAAAGGGCAATATTTTTCTTTTGTTGCATAATCCGGTTAAAAATAAGGAATGCGTTTGAATTGAACACAGATGGAAACAATTTCATGCACCGAAAGTTCAAATTCTTTTGCCCTTTTTGATAGGGTAAATATTGAATTTTCTCATTTCTCACATTTTTTTTTGCATGGTGAAAAAATCTAATTATCTTTGCACCCTGCCTAGCGCAAGCGGGCGGTTGATTCAAGCGCGAATCGATAAAAAAAGTACTTACAAATGTGCCTTCTCAAAAGATTTGAAGAATGTAACACAATTGTAAAATGCGGGTGTGGTGAAATTGGTAGACACGCTAGACTTAGGATCTAGTGCCGAGAGGTGTGTGGGTTCGAGTCCCTCCACCCGCACTAAATGGTCCGTCCGCCTCAGGCGGATGGACCATTTTTGTTTTAACGTAAATTGAATATAACATGAATGTTGTTGAGGAAAAAATTGATGATCTAAATGCCGTGATTCGCGTGCAAATTGTACCTGAAGATTATTCGGAAAAGGTTGATAAAACACTGAAGGATTATCGTAAACAAGCCAATATCCCAGGATTCCGTCCAGGGAAAGTACCGATGGGTTTGATTAAAAACAAATACGGTAAAGCTGTTTTGGCTGAAGAATTAAACAAAGTGGTTAATGAATCCATCAACAATTTCATCACTACAAACAAGGTGGAAATATTAGGCAATCCAATGCCTAAAGAAGATGAAGAAGTTAAAGGTGATTTTGATAATCCAGGAGAGTTTGAATTCGCATACGAAATCGGACTAGCTCCAGAATTTGAAGTCAACCTTTCAAAGAAAAATAAATTCGACTATTTAAAAGTGGACATCGCAGATGATATGCTTGATAAAGAAGTTGAAAACCTTGCTAAGCGCTATGGGTCACTCGTACCAGCAGAAAAGGCTGGAGAGAAGGATATGGTTCTTGGTGAGTTCAAACAAATTGATGGGGACATCACGAATACCTCAACGATTTCAATGGAATTTATTGCTGATGATAAAGTCAAAAAGGAGATCGTCGGTCAAAAAGTTGGAACAACATTGAAATTAGATCCGAAATCAGTTTCAAAAGGAGCAGAAGATATGGCTGCCATGTTAGCCATTTCTGAAGAGGAAGCTGAAGCTTTGGAAGGTGATTTTGAGTTCAAGATTACAGAGATCAAAACAATGGTTCCGGCTGCAGTTGATCAAGCACTGTTTGACAAATTGTTTGGTGAAGGTGCTGTAAAAACTGAGGAAGAATTAAGAGAGCGTATCAAAACTGATTTGGAACGCATGTTCACCAATGATTCGGATCGCCTTTTGAGTCAAACAATTAGTGATAAATTGATTGAAAAAACAAATTTTGACTTACCAGAAGACTTTTTGAAAAGATGGATCATGGCTTCAAGCGAGAAAGAAGTAACGCGTGAAGAACTGGATGCTGATTTCGAAAATTATGCGAAAAGCTTAAAATGGCAATTGATTCAGAATAAAATCATCAAAAACAACGATATCAAAGTTGAGCCAGATGAAGTCATGGAATATACGAAAGGTTTATTGGTGAACCAATATGCACAATATGGTATGCCTGCACCTGAGGATGCTCAGTTACTTTCTCAAGCGCAAGAAGTTTTGCAAAATCGTGAAGAAGCGAATAAAATTTACGATAATATCTACGGATCGAAGATGTTATCCTTTTTCAAAGAAACGGTTAAACTGAACGAAAAATCATTGCCTTATGATGATTTTGTAAAGGAAGCATACAAGCAACCTTAATTTGAAAACAAAATAGAATCTTTTTACAAGAAAAAATAATACCTATATTTATGGGTATTATTTTTTAATGCCTACCTGAACGAAACCTGAATGAAATTGTTTGGTAAATAGAGCATAAATGGTTTACCAATTTTATAATCGAAGAAAATTAAGATTAATGTTTGATAAAGACGAATTTAGAAAATACGCTACGAAGCATAAAGGTATTAGTAGTACGGCAGTGGATAGTTATATTCACTCATCCATGACGCCATACATTATTGAGGAACGTCAATTAAACGTAGCACAAATGGATGTGTTCTCGCGATTGATGATGGACCGCATCATCTTTTTAGGAACAGGTATTGATGATCAAATTGCGAATATCATTACGGCTCAGTTGTTATTCTTAGAATCTGTTGATCCTAAGAAAGATATTCAGATCTATTTAAACTCACCAGGCGGAAGCGTTTATGCTGGTTTAGGTATTTATGATACGATGCAGTATATCGCTCCAGATGTAGCTACAATATGTACGGGTATGGCTGCTTCAATGGGCGCCGTATTATTATGTGCCGGAGCGCATGGCAAAAGATCGGCGTTGCCTCATTCACGTGTTATGATTCACCAACCTTTAGGTGGAGCACAAGGACAGGCATCTGATATCGAAATTACTGCTCGTGAAATTCAAAAATTAAAGAAAGAACTCTACGATATTATCGCGAATCACTCTGGGAAAACGTTTGACGAAGTATGGGAAGATTCTGATCGTGATTATTGGATGATTGCTCAAGAAGCGAAAGACTACGGAATGGTAGACGAAGTTTTAGGTAACCCAATAATGGTTGGTACTAGAGACAAAGAGTAAAAGACTATAGAGGATATGGCGAAGAAAGAAGGGATAAACTGTTCGTTTTGCGGACGTCCAAAAAATGAAGTTGGTATTTTGATTGCTGGCGTTACAGGACACATTTGCGAAAACTGCATTGAGCAGGCGCATCAAATTGTTGATGAGCAATTTAAGTTTGATACCGAAAAAGAAGTCTCAACAGATTTTAACTTGCTCAAACCTGCGCAAATCAAAACACATTTGGACGAATACATCATCGGGCAGGATGAGGCAAAACGTGTTTTATCTGTTGCTGTTTACAATCACTATAAGCGATTATCTTTGGTTGGAAAGCAAGACGATGATTTTGAGATTGACAAATCGAATGTCATTCTTGTCGGACGAACGGGTACAGGTAAAACCTTATTGGCAAAAACTATTGCTAAAACCTTAAATGTGCCCTTTTGCATAGCTGATGCTACTGTTTTGACAGAGGCTGGTTATGTCGGTGAGGATGTTGAAAGTATTTTATCGCGTCTCTTACAAGCGGCTGATTTTAATGTTGAAGCAGCAGAAAAGGGGATTGTCTTTATTGATGAAATTGATAAAATTGCACGTAAATCTGATAACCCTTCTATTACTCGAGATGTTTCAGGTGAAGGAGTTCAGCAGGCAATGCTGAAATTATTAGAAGGTACCGAGGTTAACGTTCCGCCGCAAGGTGGCCGAAAACACCCGGAGCAAAAAATGATTAAGGTGAATACCAAAAATATTCTCTTCATTGCAGGAGGTGCATTTGACGGTGTTGAAAAGATCATTGCCCGACGTGTTAACACGAATGTCATTGGTTTTACAACAAAAGATGATGACAAACCAGATGGTGAGAATTTATTGCAATATATCATTCCAAGTGATATTAAAGAATTTGGTTTGATTCCTGAATTGATTGGGCGAATGCCAGTATTGACCTATTTGCATCCGCTTGATGAAAAAGCTTTAAGACGTATCTTAACGGAGCCTAAAAATGCTTTAATTAAACAATATGTCCACCTCTTTGATTTAGATGGTGTTGAATTGAAGTTTGATGCTGACGTTTTAGATTTTATTGTAGACAAAGCCATTGAATATAAATTGGGAGCCCGTGGTCTTCGCTCGATTTGTGAGGCCATTCTCAATGACGCCATGTTTGACATCCCATCCCAAAAAGAAGTGAAAGAATTCCGAGTTGATCTGGAATATGCTTCATCGAAATTTGCTGGATCTAAGATGGCGAAATTAAAAATAGCCTAAAACCTAACTATGAGTAAAAATGCAATCGCACATGTAGACTACTTGGACTATAGCCAGGGAGATGCTGCCACACGTCAAAAATTTATCGAAGAATTTGGTGACTCTTTTTCCAATATGGGGTTTGCCATCGTGAAAAACCACGGTGTTACAGAAGAGTTGAGAACAAAGCTTTTTGAAGTTTCCAAAGCTTTTTTTGAGTTGCCTGACGATGTCAAAAAGAGATACGAAGATGAAAAATTACACGGTCAACGTGGATACATCTCGAAAAACAAGGAAAGTGCCAAAGGAAAATCTGTACCGGATTTAAAAGAATTTTATCATATCGGCCAAACGGTTGAAGATAATGATCCTATTAAGGAAGAATACCCTGATAATATTTGGCCAAAGGAAGTGACCGAATTTGAGGCGGTTGGACAAGAAGTATTTCAAACATTCGAAAATACAGGGCGTAATTTATTACGTGCTATTGCTCAATACTTGGATTTAGACGAAAATTATTTTGACGATAAAATCCATAATGGAAATAGTGTTTTACGGTTATTGCATTATTATCCAGTAGCTGATAAATCGCAAATTCCAGAAGGAGCTGTTCGCGCTGCGGCACACGGTGACATCAATCTCATCACTTTATTGATGGGTGGAAGTGCAGAAGGTCTTCAGGCACAGTCCTTGGATGGAGAGTGGATTTCCGTTAGCCCAGGGCCGGATGAAATTGTGATTAATATCGGAGATATGTTAGCACGCTTAACAAATGATCGTTTGCGTTCAACACAACACCAAGTGATCACACCAAATGAAGAATCGTGGACAAAGCCGAGATATTCGACACCATTCTTTTTACATCCGCGGTCTGATATGGACTTAACTTGCTTAGATACTTGTGTATCCGCAGATAATCCAAAAGAATATGCAGATATGACAGCAGGTGAGTTTCTAACCGAACGATTAATCGAATTAGGTTTGCGAAAAAAATAAACTTAGATTTAAGAACATAAAAAACGGCTTCCAAAATGGAAGCCGTTTTTCGTTTAACTAAAAGAAGTAGAGGTGCGACCAACACCTCCCTGCCTAACCCTATGTCCTTTTATTCAACAACGGTTACCGTTGCGTTTGTGCATCTGTACTTGTAACGGATTCTTCCACCTTCTAAGGTTCCCTCAGCTATATCTGTAGCTGTAGAACGGTCTAAATAAACCGTAGACGTTCCTAATGCTAAATCTTCTTTTTGCAATACACCCATTACAATGTCTGTTGCGCCATCTGCATCATTAAAAAACAATGCATCTTCTCCCCATGTCCAGGATCCAACGAACAATCCGACATGTTGATTTTCAGAAAGTGCTGTTCCATCCCATACTAAGGTTTCAGCGACACTTTTACGAATGGTATCAAATTCAGCAGGATAAGCTATTGACTCTCCAGCAGGGACTTCATTCACATAAACAGTCCCATTCGTGTTTGTATATGTAAATGATCCGCCTTCAATTTGTCCTGCATATTCTTTATGATGTCCTCCATACCAAACATTATAGGCCAATGTATCATCGTTGAAAGTGACGTAAGCACCCGATGTGTCGCTTAATTCTAAAAGTGTACCTGTTGGTCCACCAAAACGAAAACGTGCAACAGCATGTGTCTTGTCATCATTTTGATTGTAGAACAATTCGTAATCGCAATAGATTTTATTTTGATTCACATCCGAAGAATCTTCTTTTGCGCAAGATGCTGTTAATATCAACACAGCTCCAATCATTCCAAACAGTAATTTTTTCATGATTTTTCTTTTTAATTGGTTCGGTTATCTGCACTAATGTCGTGATTAAGAAACAATACCCCTATTCTTTTTTCAAAAAATCTTTGTTTTTTGGTGGCAACCGGCAAATGGTTATATTTGCAGCCGTATTTCTTTGGTTGATCTTATTGATCGAAGTCGTCCGTTTTTTAGAGGTGGCAGTCCCGATAGTGATCGGGAGGCGGAACAGAATAATACCACGGAGAGGTGGCAGAGTGGCTGAACGCGCACGCTTGGAAAGCGTGTTTACGGCAACGTAACGGGGGTTCGAATCCCCCTCTCTCCGCTGAAGGGGATAACCGAAAATATGAGTTCGGTTGTCCCTTTTTCTTTTTCTGTAAATCCCTATCAATACTGGCGAATAGACTTAACACAGGATTCAATTTCGGGGTTCGACATTTTTTCCCGTCAAAAGAAATCAATTCTGGAAATATCGAACCCACAATAGTCTGTTTTAGCTTGGTAGGCGCACTATCATAGGTTTTGGGGAGGTTTGACAACAAGTTCATCCCTGAAGCAGTGTATTTCGAAAAATCCTGTTTATTGAAACTAAAACCACTCAATTTGTGCTTAATTTCATCACGCTGTACTGTACATCGTGCTTTTATTTGAATGTAATCTTCCGAGTCAATTTTACCGTCTAACATTAAGTCTTGCGATAACACCAAACGCTTGTCAATTTCCTCCAATTTTTTTCTCAGTTTTCCAGCTTCATTTTTATTTTCGTTTTGAGATCCGCCAAGTTGGTCTTCTAAAATTTTAGTGTACAATTTTTTTACTTCTGGACGAATGGTCAACTCATTAAGTAGATCAGAAAATGCGTCATGAACAGTTCCCATTGGAACTCTTTGTTTCTTGCAACAGTTGCAATGATAATAACCGTATTTGTTTCCGAGCTTTCCTTTGGAGAAGCTTGAGGTCATAATGCTATCGCATTCGTTGCATTTGAGAACTCCCCGAAGCGGAAAATCGTCACGCAGTCGCGCGTACTTAGGAACAGATTTACCCCGCGATTTTTTGTTACTAAATAGTATTTGCTGTACTTTGAAAAATGTTGATTCTGTTATCAAAGGTTCATGTATTCCTTCAATTACTTTTATTGGCTCATTGTCATCTGCAGGTATCGTAATTTTGCCTGCATACAATTCACGTTGAAGAATCTTGCTCATGTTATTTCTAGAAACATGAACACCTTTTGATGTGAGGGACTTCCTGATTTCTACTTGCGGGGTTCCTTTAAGTGCCTCGTCAAAAATATACGTAATAAGATTTGCCTTTTCGGGGTCACGTACAAGAATACTTTTACCAAATTGATCTCTTTCTGTTTTATAACCAAAAACGCCTTTTCTTGGCCATCTTCCTTGTTTTAGCGCTTGTCTAATCCCTCCTCGTATCTTGATAGAACGTCGTTGATTATCAACATCCGGGTTTGCTAAATAAATCGCTAACATGAACAGATTTTCAGGAATATCATAGTTGATGGGCTGCTCGATGGATTGAGGAACAACGTGAACGGTCTCGCGAAGCGTTTTTATCATCGTTAAAGCTCCTAAAAGATCTCTTGAGAATCTGTCCCACGACGTGAATAATAGTTCGTCTACGTCCAGTTTTTTGCCTTTCACTAGCGCCATCCATTTATTCCAGTCGGGCCGGTTAAATGATTTGGCAGAATGATCTTCCGTAATCTCGTAGACAATTTCGTAATTATTCCGCTCACAATATTGTGTCAATCGCTCGCGTTGATCGTCTAAACTATAGCCCTTCGCTTGTTCGTCGGAACTCACTCGGCACATTATAGCTACTCGCTTCATAGTTCGGTTGTTTTAATTTTTCGATAATACTGACGTTAATTTTACCTAACTCGATGAGGTAATCTCGAATTAGCGTTACTTCTTCTAATGTGTATGTATTATCAACTTTATTTAATATTCTGTTACATTCTTCTAAGGTTAACATTTTAGGGAATATCTCGTAACTGAGCTATTGCGAAGGTCAGCTACTCATTTTTCACCTGAGCCGTTGTTAGCGGGTCTACTTATTTATAATCGTGTTGTGTTTTTAAAATAGATGTGCTTATCGTTTCTATACTTAATGGTAACCTCGCTATATTCATTAAGCCCTAAAAGGCGTTTGACATCTTTTGCTTTTTGATCAAGGATATCCCCATCTCGTTCCAATTCAATTATAATTGATTCCTCTGCCTGATCTTGCTTAATTATTATTTGCTTAAAATCCTTTTTGCGGATGGCATCGATTACTTTTTTCTCCTTAAAATTTAAAAGTTCAAAACTATCCACGAATTTGTCGCTTTTGGGATCATCAAAAAAGTCTTCAATGAGTTTGCGAATGGGTATTTGAATATGCGGGCTCTCTAACAAAGGCAGCACTATATTTTTAAAATCATCTAGCGTCTTGTAAGAAAAGAAACTGACATCAAATTCTTTCCCCGATTTAGTTATTATCACTGATCCGCGGTCATTTTTAATGAGTAAATCGGATATCATTGAACCGATTATCGTTGTATGCACATCAAATTCTTCAGGATTATTTTCCATAGCGTCGCTGGCTAAATCAATTAATTCACTAATCGATTGTATTTTTTCAGGATCTACATCACTTTCCGTTCTAAGAAAATTTAAATAATCTTCTTTATCAGGCACAAGTACAGCAAGAATGTTCTCAAATAGTAATTCTTTCGTTTGCTTTATTGTTTCTAGTGGCATACCAAAATCACGCATGACCTGAATGATTTTAATCCATACATAATCTATTAAATTTAATCGCACCCATTCTCTTTGACCTTCATTTGTTTGTGAGTCAGGAATTAAACCTTTGCTTTTCCAATGTAAATATGTTCTAGCCGAAACCCCTGTTATAGAGAGTGGCATGAAATATTCTGTGATCTTTGGATAGATTTTCTCAAACTGTTCCATCAAGATTCCAGACTCACGTAATCGAGCTTCAATTTTATTTAATATTACATCCATGAAATAAAAATATATAAATATTGTACGAATGTACTATAAATATCTTTACATTTGTAGAGTATCAGTAAATAAAAACGAAATAATGAAAACTAAAGCAATACGGAAGCTAAATCCAGAAAGTGATCGGTATCGCATTTGCCCGGAATGTAAAATACCTTTTATGACTGAGCATCGTGGTCGTGATTTCCATTCTGGAAAATGCGCGGATGATTATAATAACCGGAAGAAAAAACTAGCGAAGCAATCATTAGAAATGTCAAATTCAGTTACTACCAATGAATTAATTCAAATTGGTAATTCAGAGGATTTAATAATTGAACCCCAATCCGAAGTGACGAATTATCTTGAAGACAGAACATTAAATAGCAATGTTAACGAAACTCTTCCGATTCAGAAAACAGCCTCATTAAACACAAGTAGTTGCGCGAACGAGTTAATTCTTGTTAGACTTCTTGATGGCCGAAGAGAAATTGAAGTAAGCTGGACTATTGTTTCAGAACGAGGCTTTGATTTTAACGCCTATAATAGCATTGAAAAGTTACCTCATTGTGAATTGAATAAGGCGAATTATGGAGCCTACTCTATACTTTGGACTCAAGCCGATAAAATATTAATTACAAATCAAAAACACCTACTATGGACATCAATACAATAAAAAAGATCTTTGGCTCCATGCCAATAAATGATTTAACGGCTGCGCAGGCGATAGTGAAGACTAAAAGCAACAGGAACCTGGTAGTATTTGGGATTCTTGTAGCGGCAGCAATTGGTGTTTATGCGGGATACCGAATTTCCGAGAATAAGAAATTAAGAGAAAAAGAACAATTTTGATTGTTATTTGGACATTTTGCAAAGCAAAAAGCACCTATCTCCAGGAGGACTTAGTTAGCTTCTTCTAGAAACACTTTCTTTTGATATTCTATTTGCTGATTCCCCTGTCTGTAACTATATATAGGTGTAGCAACTGCCAGTGTACGACTATCGAAGCCCCTACTCCCGAAGTAACTGCGTTTAAGCTTGTGGCTACTAGCATTAGTAATTTTACTATGCACCTGCTTTAGGGCTAACTTATCCTATATTTCCGTGAAATGTACTTTCACGTAATCGACAATATCAACACAACTAATACTCTTATCGGAAAACACGGTATTCGTGCCAAAACAGCATTCATCAATGGTACTATCGGTCATCTTTAAGTACCTGCATTGAGAACTCTTCTTCCATGTTTTAACTTCTCCATTGCGGTTGATTTAGCGAGCACGCTAAATTCATTTGGCGTTGAGTCCCACGTCGTCTTTTGAGTTAAGTGGACAGAACTAGTTGATGAGCATAGATAATAGCGGAGTAAACAAAGAAGGCATCAGGTGAATCTATCGAGTTCTCTTGACGATTACAAAAACCAAGATTCGATGGTGTAACTATTTGAACAATATTGTAGGACAAGACCATCGAAATATCAAGATGCGAATAGACAAATAGTCTTGCTTCATGGAGTTTGAATCAGCCCGGCGATCTGCGTAAGGTATCGACGTTTTCAATCTAATTAGAGAGGATCAAATAGCTGACCTTAGTATTCAATAATTAATTACATCTTATTTTTTAAAATAATTACGCGCGTAAATATGCGTTTACGCGCGTAATTACTCGCCCAGTAAATACTTGTATACCTGTATGTTACGGAAATTACGCGCGTAAACATACGTTAACGCTTGGATCGCCGCCTAGAAACATCAATACCCACTACTTCTTTGTATTTCATGCAGTATCTAGCAGCTTGCTAACAACGACTTCAGAGCTATTCGATTGATCTCCTCTCCTCTGCCGTTGACAATACCAAAACCTGGTTT
>JAURQI010000120.1 GCA_030836155.1 Crocinitomix sp. | reverse complement strand
TTGATAAAACGGTGATCTTGTTCTACTATATTGTTTAAGTATTTGCATTTCCTGATTCTAATTCTTGATTTTGTTGCTAATTTGCGTTTGTTATAAACCCGAATGGCACTTGAATTTGACCCGCTTTTGTCTATGTTTATCACTCGAGGTTTTCCATTATGCTCAATTGCCTTAATCAAAAAACTTTGGGCTGACATACGCTGTCTTCTTTTGGTTAATAGAAAGTCTACTGTATTTCCTTGCTTGTCAACGGCTCGATACAAATAACGCCACTCTCCTTTAACTTTGATATAGGTTTCATCCATTCGCCAACTCATACCTACTCGCTTCTTTCGTTTTCTAAATTCCTTGTCCAGAATAGGAGTGAATTTAAACACCCAACGTTGAATTGTTGCATGATCTACTTTTACACCACGTATTTCCATCAGTTCTTCTACATCTCGATAGCTTAAACTAAAACGTAATTTAAAATAAACAGCTTGTAAAATGATCGATTTTGGAAAACAATGATGCTTGAACATATCTTTTTGATCTAAATGTAGCTAAATAATTATTTTAGTTAAATTAGATGCGACAGAACCCTTTTTTTAATCCATAATTATTATATCCAAAACCAAATCACCTACACTGAATTATTTGCTCATTCACGAATAACACCTATTCTTAAAGACGAATCTAACGCATGTAAAATATACATTCCCGTCGAGAGATGATCTATCGATACAGTAGAGGAATAGCAATGGGTCGTATAAATTAATTTCCCTTCCATACTGTATACTTCAATCGTTCCAAGCATTGCACCGCTTTTACTACTTATTGTTAAAGGTCCAAAAGAAGGATTTGGATAAATCACCACCGCTTCCTCAAGCTTTTCTTCTATTGATAAATCCGCATAGGTATTTTCGCATTGAACCGTCCAACCGGAATAAAAATTAGCATATGCTTCATTATTGAATGAATTAATCGCAGCAGGATAACCGATAGGAGGCCAATTGGAATAAATGTCATAATAAAATGGAGTTTCAGACACATATAAAGAAGGTTCTTCTAAATCATCAGTACCTTCAGGTTTAACCTCTCCTCTATGATTATTTCCATAGAAAAAATGATCCGTTCCAGCAAAGGCATATAAACCCAACAAAAACCCTTCATTTGGTATTTCATTACCGATAAAATTCTGACGATCAGTTGCAGGAGACGAATTCATAAAAATGCCATATAGTTCGGCACGGTTCCTAAAGAAGGTGTTATAAGGCCCATTTTGTCCGTGAGAATCGTCAATCACAATATTTTGGCAAATATTCCCTTCAAATAAATTTGCATAAACATAATTTCCATGAAGGACCATATCCCCGGCCGAATTTGCCGGCAAAGCGACATCAGTCCAATAGGGATCTTGCGAATAATTATAGCTGTAGACATTGCCATTTGCACCAGACTGCAAAAGCATAGCATGTCGCAAATGATTAAAATTATTATCTCGAATCAGGCATTCACCCGTTGCAAATTGGCAGACAACTCCATACCCTTTACCTCCCCCGCCATAATTATGTGCGTCGTGAAAATAACTTCCGCTCACCTCACAATTATTAGAAAATTGAAAACGAATATGCGAAAAATTACACTTCTCGCTTTCAATGCATTTAACCGCACAGTTTACGGCATAATTGAATGCGATTTGATTAGACTGCCCAACGGTTTCATCCATCCGTTTCAGGGTTAAATTTTCGATCAAGACATTTTCTTTTGGGTTAATTTTTCTCAGGAGGGGAAAATTGGTCAATTCGTAGGATCGTCGAAAAGGACTATCAAAACTCAATTCGAAACCAGAAATAGCATTTATTTGGAGGAGCTGGCCCGTTGTTTTAAGTGCCCAATCAGAGGTTATTAATTCGCTGTCATCATCAGAAATTAAAACCCAATCACCAACCGAAAAGAAAGATGAATCACCCACCAAGCAAGTATTTTGACCAAATTCACAGGCCTCTATTACGTCTATCTCCGTTGCCTCTATCGTTCCAGAAATTGAAAACAGATCGGAACTTGAGCCGGCCAAGTCGAAAACTAAAACGGTTGAATCCGCACTTAAACCAGCCATCCGGCAATTACTCGGTAAAGAAAAGCCCGAATTAAAATAAAAGATTCCCGTTGGAAAAATGATTTCAAATGGTTCGCCCCCGTGTTCATCAAGAATTTCATTGAGCACGGCAGTATTCGAGAAAACGCCATCTCCTATGCCCCCTGCTTCTTCAAAATAAACGGTTGTCAATGCAACAGGTATTTCCTCTTTTAATCCAGCCAAAGTCCAATCGGTTTTTCTATCTGCACTTAAAATCTGAGCGTGTGAGGCCCAACTAACAAAACACACTAAAAAAAAATTTAATTTCATAACATCATAGCTTTTGCAAAATAATCCATCATTTTTTTATTGGCTAAATAATAGGTTCTGTCGCATCTAATTTAACTAAAATAATTCTTCCTCAAACCTTAAACTCAATTCAGTTTCTCCTCGAAACTCACTTCCGTTAGAAATTGGGACCAACCCAGACTGAATTTTCTAGTTTATCGGCATTAATCGAAAGGGAATGAGGTGCTTTGTATTGTTCGTTTTTTTCAGTTGAGATCACAAATTCAGACTCCTAATATAAGCTTATCACCGAATTATAAATAAATCCTACCGAATACTAATTATTCACTGAAACTTTATGGAAATCGACTTAAACTTGGAGTTAATCATTAGTTTGAACTTATTGCAGGCATAATGTTAATTCTTCATCAGAGTAAAACTTGCTTGGGCAAGTTGCATTCTAGGACTATCAAGAAGATCGGTCTGAAAACAAAGGGGCTGCAACCAAACGAAAGAATTACCGCCAAACAACAACAATTACATGTTTATTAAAATAAAGGGAAAAGGACTCATCAAGATTGACACGAAAAAGGTTGCCTACCTCAAGGCAGATAATGACTATGTCGTCATGCACCTGATAGATGAAGATGATATTAGAGTCAGAATGACGCTAAAAGAGGTCGAAGACTTGATCGAGGAAGATTATTTTTATAGAGTACACCGATCTTTTTTGGTCAATCTAAATTATGTTTCTCATATCAAGTCAAACATAATCCTTTTGAAAGATGCGGAAATTCCGATTTCAAGAGCTAAGCGAAAAGACTTGATAGAAGCACTGACTTCGTTTTAGATGATCAATGTCTTTGATCTTTAAAATTGAACCAGACCTTGCTATTCTTCAACCTGCTTTGAAGGTATTTTAATAACACTTATGACACCAACAACATCAGAACCCTTGCTTCTTTCTTCGATGGTTAAACCAAACTTTTTCTTCGTGCTACTAAATAAAGCGAGTTGCTCCTCAATGATCGCGGTAGACATCGATTTGTGAACAGGTGATTTTTGTTGCTGACTAGCGATTAGTCCTTGACCATTGTCGATTATGCTAACTAAAACGGTATTCATTTGTTGAGGATCATACTCAAAATGGATCTCTATTTTTCCATCTTTCTTTGTTTTGATCCCATGTTCAATGGCATTCTCGAGAATGGGTTGTATAATGAAAGTAGGTATTTGGATGAGATGACTGTCCTTGATATCAATCTTAATCTCATATTCAAAAGGATTGTCGAATCGTAATTGTTGCAATTTCATATACCTTTCAAGCACTTTAACTTCTTCAGTTAAAGGAATAAAATCGTGCCTCGAATGTTCTAAAAATGAACGCAATAATTGGGAAAATTTCAATAGTATACGACTGCCTAATTCAGTCTTATCTTGATTTATTAAAGCATTGACATTGCCCATCACATTAAAAATAAAATGCGGGTTCATTTGAATTCGACGTATTTTATTCTCTAAATTTTCATTACGAAATCTTGTTTTCATGAAATAAGAGAAGAAATAATAAGATAAGGATAGAATGAGGATCGCGGCAATGGATATAACAATGATGAAACGATTTCGAGCTATAATGGCTTTGTTTTCCAATGCTCTTTTTTCTAGCTGAGCCTCTAGAAGTTCGTTCTTTTGAAAGACGTTTTCAATCTTGTTTTTATGCAGCTCTATCTTGTTTTTTAGATTTTCATCAAGCAATTTTTCTCTTAAATCGAATAGTTTGTGCGCATATATGGCTGCTTTTTTCATTTCTCCCGTTGCCATGTATAAATCTGAAAGATGATCCAAGCTATAACCATAGGTGATCAAGTCGTTGATGGTATCGGAAATCAACTCGGCTTCTTTAAGATATCGTTCAGCGGTTAAATAATCTCCATTTTTCAAGTGATATTCCCCGAAACCGGAATAAATGGAGCTACGTGTTGCAAGGTCATCTTCGGTTAAAGCTAAAGATAGCGCACGATTAAAATAAAAATAAGCTGTATCTAATTCATTCAACTCCGCAAAGTACTCACCTAAAGAATTGTCAATTCTCGAGCTGGAAGACGGCATCTCTTTTGACATATTAAAAGCGATTAAAGATAAGGTTAAAACAAAGGTCATATTTGTTACAGCACATTCCGATTATGCTTTGGAAGCTATAAAAAAATCTGCTTTAGATTATGTATTGAAACCCGTTGATCCAGATGATTTGGAGGAAGCCTACAAGAAAGCAGTAGAAGAGATAGAAAAAGAGCGCAAATCGGTTAATGACAGTCTTCTTTTGAAACAGAATCAGGTATAAGAAGAAGCTTATCATGATATTACGCAAAGTATCAATTATGCGAAACGCATTCAAGAGGCTTTATTACCTTCACAAGAATTGCTCAATAAAGTTTTGCCAAACAACTTTGTCATTTTTAAACCAAAGGATGTTGTTGCAGGTTATTTTTATTGGGTTGATCAGGTCGATTATCACATCTTTTTTGCGGTCGCAGACTGCACAGGGCATGGCGTTCCAGGGGCTATAATCAGCGTTATTTGCAATAATAGTCTCAATCGAAGTGTAAATGAGTTTGGCTTAGTTAAACCAGCGGATATTCCAGATAAAACGAGAGAATTGGTGATAAGTGAATTTTCTAAATCAGAACAATTGGTGAGAGACGGAATGGATATTGCGCTTTGTATGCTGGATACTCAAAACAAAGGACAATTGCATTTTTCCGGAGCCAATAATCCGATTTGGATTAAAAGAGCAGAAGAAATTGTCGAAATAAGAGGAGATAGGCAACCGGTGGGCAATTATGAAAACCAACATCCTTTTACAAACCATACAGTGAGCCTCACCCCAGGAGATACTATTTAACTTTTTTCGGATGGTTTTGCAGATCAATTTGGAGGAGCAAAAGGCAAAAAATTAAAGGCCAGTCAATTTAAATCAATTTGCATCGACACGGCTTCCAATGAAATGGATGAGCAAGGCAAAAAAATCGATCAATATTTTATGGACTGGAAGGGTGAATACGAACAGATTGACGATGTTTGCGTCATAGGTGTTCAGATTTGAAACCTATCGTTTTTTAAAAGGTATCCTTATAACTGCTATAGTACCTTCTGTTCCCGGTTCAATTTCTTCGCGCTTCTTTACAATCAAATCAAAGACTTTACTCCGATTTGTTTTTCTAAAAATCTCAATTTGATCACGAATGATTTGCGTCGCTAGCGATCGATGTTTGGCTTTCTTTTCAATATTGCCAATCCCCGGGCCATTGTCAATGACTTGCACTTCTAAATACTTAGGTTGGAGAATAAAGCGGATTTCAAGGATGTAATGTTCTTGCACACCGTTTCTAAATCCATGTTCTACGGCATTCTCAACGAGTGGTTGTAAAACGAGTGGGGGGATGCTGATTTCATTTGCAATAATGTCTTCATCCAATTCAACGATATACTCAATCTCTTTATTTAATCGCGTTTCCTGTAGTGTTACATAGTCCTGTAAAAGTTGGAGTTCTTCGCTCAAGGGGATAAACTCTTCACGTGACTGTTCCAGTACCTTTCTGAGCAAGCGTGCAAAGGTTAGAGTATAGGATTCCGCTTTTTCTGGGGCTTCGAAAATAAGCGATTTAATATTAGCCAGCACATTGTAAATAAAATGTGGGTTAATTTGGACACGCAATAGTTTATTCTCTAATTGCAATTTTCCCAGTACCGTTTTTGTTCTGTAACGCATAAAGAACAACAACCCAATCGTTATGATAAGCAAAAAACCAAAAATAGAAACCGTGAAATACAGATTTGATTTTGCAAGCCTGGCATCTTGTTCAACCAACTCTTTTTCTCTAGCTACAAGTGCTTTTTGACTTTCAAGGTCTGCTATTTCTTTTTGGAGTTGGTTCGATTTTTCGGTGATATCGTTTTGGTGGATGATTTGTTGTATGCTGTCGTATTCGGAAAAAGCAATATAAGCTTCTCTCCATGCATTTATATGAGAAAGCGCATTACTTTTTTTCTCCAGATAATGAAAGCTTAGTTTTTCTGAATCCAATTGTAACATTATTGAATCACCTTCATCAATTATTGTTTTAATAAAATTTTCATTGGTAGATTGAGTTTCATATGCTACATGCAGATAATTGGTTATTGAAAACAAATGTGCGTCTAGACGACCTCCTTCTTTAGCATATTTGTAACAACTATTAGCAGCTTCTATAGCAGCACTATTATTTTCTAGATTGAGTTGAATTAAGGAAATTGTGCGCCAATATATACTTTCAACGTAGTTTACGGTTGAGTTTGAATCCAAAATATTCCGCGCTTTTTTAATTTGAATCAATGCAAGGTCTATTTCGTTATTTTGATTCAGTTCAGTTGCATAATCGATCAACATATGAGCGTCATTATGATTTTTGTAAGGTAATTTATCAATTTCCTCGCAAGCTAACCCCATATAGTTGAGGCTCATGTCATCTTCATCAAGTTCTCGGTGAATTGAACTCATTGTATATAAGATAACTGCACGTTGATAAATATAATTACTATCGCAAAGATCCAACGCTTGAAGAAGCAAATCAGTAGCTTTTTCAAACTTTCCAGAGTAAAATTCAATTTGTCCTTGTGCTATGGTTGAAGTGATAATTAGCTCTTGTTTTCTAAATTCATGCTTGATGGCTAACTCTTTGGTTAAATCATACAATCTATCGGCCGTATCTGGTTTACCTAATTGGTAGTGATATAGCATACTAATCTCATAAATACTATTTACAATTCCTTTTCCATAATTGAGTTGGTTGGATGTCTCGTAAATGTGTTGATAGATTCTAACCTTTTCAGAAGTCTCTTTTAGATCTGCAAGATCGAAAAGACTCAACACATAATTAGTATCCTTTATACCATAACCAGGAACCTCCTCGTCCCAATTTAAGCCTTCATCTGCTTCCTGCAGCGTTTGAGCGGATGAATCTTGAGCAAATGATTGTCCATAAAGGGTAAAAAAAATACTTAGGGTACAAAAGATTCTTGTCATTTGATCAAACAAACCTAAAAGTCTTATGTCACCAATGCTATTCACGTATACAAAAAAAACAAAATTTTGATAATAAGCGTGATATAAAAGTGACTATTCACAATTATTCAAGTTGGAGCAGGCCATTATAAGAATAATAATTGATGATTAAGGCCGCAAACGTTTCTGTATTCATTAAAGAAATAAGAAAAAATAAGGGTTTTAAGGCTAAAATGGAATGTCAAATTACCGAATTCTAGAAAAGTAATACCGAATGATAATTATTTAAAGATTCAATCGAAGCCGCACATTAGATTTGCAACGAAGAAAGAAAGAGGAATGGTTGTAGTGAAGAACAAGATGATTTTTAACGAAAAATCGGAGAACTAGAAAATCGAGAGATTCTAGGTCAATTAGAAATTGAAGTAGTGGACAAGTCAAAGAAGAAATTTAGTTACATCTACGTAAAAACAAAGCAGAAATATTAGCTCAGCAAATTATTTGTTGGATGCCAAATAGTTCAGAAGATGCAGTAGCTAGTTTCATAGCAGAGTATCCGCGACAGAAATCATTAGGTTTTCTTAGTGTATCTGTTGCGGTGCTTTTCTCCAGTATAGTGAGGTCTTATTTGACTTGAAAACGATTTGAATTATAAGTTTCATGGTTGAGATCCGTAACCGGCTTTAAATTAAAAGTGTGGGAGCTGTAGTCGGTTGCGGATCCATTTTTCTTACCTATGAGAATAGTGTTTGATCTAAAAATAGTGAAATATTATAGAAGGTACCAATAAAGGAGTCAATGACCTTTGCATTATAGGTGTAAGTCTGCGGTGAAAAAGAATAAATTTTTAACTAAAAAATCAAAATGAAACACCCTAAAAGTCTAACATACATAGTTTTATTCTTATGTCTTTTTGTAAATGTCGCTCATGGACAAATCAAAATACCTAAGGTTAAAGTGCCTAAAGTGAATAACCCGCTCAAAGGAAGCACAGATCAAGGTGCTACCGATGCTGATAAAGGAGAGAGTAAGTCAGAAGCTTCACCTAATTACAGCAATAAAGGAAGAGAACGGTATGTTTCCAAATCAATTGGGCGTGGAAAATTAGGGACTAAAGAACAACCGGCAAAAGATCTAGGAAATATTCTTCATTTATTGAAACCGAATGACATTATATATATAGCTGAAGGAGAATACTTGAATAAGGCTGAAAGAGGTGCAGATGAGATCAACGTGCCTGTTAAGATCTATGCCGGTTATGATGATAGTTTTATAGAGCGCGACCCTTGGGGGAATCACAAAACTGTTTTCACTGGAAATAATGTTTACATGACTTCTTCCAATGCGCGGCTTAAAATTAGAACGGATCAACAGCGAGAGGCAAATGGACAATTGTCGCAGGGATCAGAAATAATGGTGGATGGAATTATTTTTGACAACGGTCCGCGAAATAGATATGTTGATGAAAATAAATATTGTATCCGCAGAAAAGCTTCGCCGGAAAAAGGTGAGAATCCTAGTCCCAGAACTGCTGGCTTGACAATCATTTCAAGCTTCAATATGAAAGTAACGGTTAGGAATTGTGTTATTATGAATTGCGCTCCTTCGCAAGGGGCTCTCTCTGTTCAAATTAGAGAAGGTTCTAATGCTGTCATTTCAAATAACCTTTGCGTTAATAACACAGGTAATGGTATACAATTAATGACGGCTTATCACGGGAGTGAGCGAAGTAAAATTCCAAGGTTCGAGGTTTATGACAATACTTGCATCTTTAATTGGAAATTTGATTTAGTGGCGAGTTACGGGGGTAACGCAATTGCCATGGACGGAAATTTATTTGTTAATATCCACAATAATGCTTTTGCATTTGGTCATTACGGTGGAGTCTATTCTAAAGGTGCGATCTTGACATTAAAGGATAATCTTTTCACAGGCAACAGTCAATATGACTTACGTGAAGCCTCTGCAATGAATGTGAACGAAATAGAAGATGAATCCGTTAATGTGACACCAGAGAGTACAGGTAATATTTCAAAAGAGGTGAAATTTCCTGTCGCAAAAAGATGGGCTGAAATATATGCTCAGCGCGTTGAGATTTCCAGAGCAGAAGTGGATGCATCAGCTCGGGCATCTAATAACGGATCAAATCAATTGAGAAGAATGCTGGGAATGCCATTACAAGGAAATGACGTGACACTTGATGCAGATATATTTCTTCCTCAAATGCAAATTGTGGAAGCCCTTCCATTAGGGAAACAAAAGTATGAATCGAAATATGGCTGCGCGATTCAGCAAGACTATAGTACAATCCATTGAATATTCATTAGAGAACGGAACTATAGAAGACCATGCAATTTGTAATGGAGATGTCAATTTTTATAACGCTTATAGTTGGAGCTTTATTATCAGGTGTTGGATTGGCGAAACGCCAGTATAACCTGAATAAGGAGAAAGAACTTGATTCTAAAAACAGACAGGTTTCGATTCCGTCCG
>JAURQI010000119.1 GCA_030836155.1 Crocinitomix sp. | reverse complement strand
TAATCGCTGAAGTGACTTTTATTGTTCGACTTCTACAGTATGGGGAGGAAAAAAACGAAAATTTCGAATAAAAGTATATACCGTTTTCTTTTTTAATAATACCTTTGTCGAAAAATTTTTAAGGACAGGTTCTGTTTGAATCATTTTTGATATGAAAAAATACGCAAGAATTATCCTGATAGGATTGGCGCTCACAACGTCAGTGCTTTCAAAGGCTAGCGGAAATGCGCATGCGGAGGAAGAGAAACCATTTGATGCAACATCACATGCAATTCATCACGCACTTGACGCATACGAAATTCACCTTACGGATAACTTTTCAATTCCATTGCCAGTAATTCTTTGGACAGACAACGGTCTAGTGACTTTTATGTCTTCTGCTTTTCACCATGATGACGAAGGTCACCTCTTGGTAGAGCGTAACGGAATGAACTTTGCGAAAATTCATGGCAAGATTTATCAAGTGGATGCTGGTGCAGAGCATATTGCTTTCGATGCGGATAATCACCCGACGAACGCACATAAAGTTACTTTAGACTTTTCTTTAACGAAGAACGTAACAACGATGTTTTTAGTAGCCATTTTATTATTGGTTATCTTCATTCGTTCAGCTAAAAAATACAACGGAGGTAAGCCAGTTGCTCCTTCTGGTATCGCAAGATGGACAGAACCAGGAATTGTTTTTGTTCAGGATATCGCAAAGGAAAATATTGAAGGTGATAAGTACAAGAAGTTTACACCATTCCTATTAACACTGTTCTTCTTCATCTTATTTGGGAATATACTAGGACTAA
Organism: Crocinitomix sp.; assembly: GCA_030836155.1. GTDB lineage: Bacteria > Bacteroidota > Bacteroidia > Flavobacteriales_D > Crocinitomicaceae > Crocinitomix. The sequence continues at coordinate 42,876 of JAURQI010000119.1, read as the reverse complement.
TTCCTTTTATCTCTAACCCAAACATGACTGGAAGTATTTCAGTGACATTAACATTAGCGGTCATTACGTTTATCATTCAAATGGCTAATTCAAAAGGAGCATTTTGGTCGCACATTCTAATGCCTCCGGGAGTGCCAAAAGCATTATACATCATATTAGTACCCATTGAAATCGCAGGGATCTTTATCAAACCCGCTGCATTGACGATTCGTTTATTCGCAAACATCACAGCAGGTCACATCATTGTGGTTTCTTTAATTTCCATCATCTTCGTAAATAAAAGCGCAGCTTGGGCCGGTCTATCCGTTCCGATGACGTTGTTTATTTCGGTGTTGGAGCTATTGGTAGCCTTCTTACAGGCCTACATCTTTACGATGCTTGCTGCATTGTATATCGGATCGTCGGTGGAAGAAGCGCACCATTAAAATTGTAAGTTGTTTAATTAAATATATACTTAACATGGAAGTAATGGAGTTTAGCAAGTTAGGTCTTGCAGCAATCGGAGCAGGTTTAGCCGTAATCGGTGCCGGAATCGGTATTGGAAAAATTGGTGGATCTGCATTGGAAGCTATGGCAAGACAGCCAGAGCTTACTGGTAAAATTCAAACCGTAATGATTATTGCGGCTGCATTGGTAGAGGGTATTGCCCTTTTCGGTGTTGTTGTAGCGTTGTTACAAGGTTAAGAAAACCAAAAGAAGTGGTGTTAGGGATTGCCTAACACCACTCTTTTAACAATTTGATTAAAACAAAATTTTAAAGAAAATGGATTTAGTTACACCAGCAGTCGGTCAGATATTTTGGGCAGGGACGATCTTTATCATCCTTTTATTTCTATTGAAGAAATTTGCTTGGAAACCAATGTTGACCGCTGTTAATGAGCGCGAAGAAAGCATTAAAGCTTCTATTGAATTGGCTGAAAAGACCAAGGCTGAAATGGAAGCAATGAAAGCTGAAAACGAAGATTTGTTAAAAGAAGCACGTGTTGAGCGAGACAAAATGATTCGTGAAGCATCTGAAACTTCTAAGAAATTAATCGAGGAGGCAAAGACAGAAGGAAAAGCGCAACAAAACAAAATTGTAGCTGAAGCACAAAGAGTCATTAATTCTGAGAAAGCAGCAGCAATCGCAGAATTGAAAACACAAGTAGCTTCATTATCGTTAGAAATCGCTGAGAAAGTGATTAAAGGTGAATTGGCTTCAAGCGATAAACAAAAAGCTTTGGCAGAACAAATTGCGAACGATATTAGCTTAAACTAATTACATGAGCGTTACTAAAGTAGCATACAGATACGCGCAAGCACTAATTGATTTAGCGGCAGAGAGAAACACCGTAGAGGAGGTTTATGCCGATATGAATCACTTGGCGGAACTTTGTGAGGAATCACGAGATTTTCGTGCATTTTTGAAAAGTCCGGTTGTCGCTTGGCATAAAAAGCAAAGTATATTCAAATCGATTCTTGAAGACAAGATCAGTGAAATGAGCATGGGTTTCATCAACCTTATTGCTAAGAATTCACGGGAGAGTTTGTTAGCAGAAATCGCCGAAGGGTATATTCAGCTTTATAAAAAAAGCAAAGATATCCACGAACTTTACGTGACATCAGCAGTTGCTTTGGATCAGTCAACAAAGGATATGATTGTTGCGAGAATCAAAGCTGAAGTGAATGGAACGATAGAGTTAACAGAAACAGTAAATCCAGAATTAATTGGCGGTTTTATTATAAGAATGGGGGATAGACAAATTGACGCATCTATCTCTAGCCAATTAGCAGATTTGAGAAAGATATTGTTGAACTAAGAAATTATATTATAATTTAAATAAAGTGATAGACCAACGGTTATCAGAACAGGTGTTCAAAAATCGATAGTCTAACATCTAAAATCGAAAAAAAAATGGCAGATGTAAAACCAGCAGAAGTTTCTGCAATCTTGAGAGAGCAACTTTCAGGATTCAAATCAGAAGCAGAGTTAGAAGAAGTTGGAACCGTCCTTCAAGTAGGTGATGGTATTGCTCGTATCTACGGATTATCTAGCGTTCAATACGGTGAGATGATCGAATTCAAAAATGGATTACGCGCGATCGTACTTAACCTTGAAGAAGACAATGTAGGTGCTGTATTGTTAGGTAAAGGATCGGGCATCAAAGAAGGTGATACTGTAAAAAGATTACGATTGATTGCATCTATTAAAGTAGGTGAAGGAATCGTTGGTCGTGTAGTTGATACATTAGGTACACCGATTGATGGTAAAGGTCCAATTGAAGGAGAAACCTTCGATATGCCATTGGAAAGAAAAGCTCCGGGTGTAATTTACAGACAACCGGTAACTGAACCACTTCAGACAGGGATTAAGGCGATTGACGCTATGATTCCAATCGGTAGAGGTCAGCGTGAGTTGGTCATTGGTGATCGTCAAACGGGTAAAACTACAGTTTGTATTGATACCATTATCAACCAAAAAGAATTTTACGATAAAGGTGAGCCAGTATACTGTATTTATGTTGCAATCGGTCAGAAAGCATCAACAGTTGCAGGTTTGGTTTCTAAATTAGAAGCTGCTGGTGCAATGGCTTATACCACAATTGTTGCGGCAAACGCTTCTGATGCTGCTCCTATGCAGTTCTACGCTCCGTTTGCAGGTGCTGCAATTGGGGAGTACTTTAGAGATACAGGTCGTCCAGCATTGATCATCTTTGATGATTTATCAAAACAAGCAGTTGCTTACCGTGAGGTATCACTTCTTTTAAGAAGACCTCCGGGACGTGAGGCATATCCTGGTGATGTGTTCTATTTGCACTCAAGATTATTAGAGCGCGCGGCGAAAGTTATTAATGATGACAAGATCGCTGCAACAATGAATGATGTGCCAGATTCATTAAAAGGAAAAGTGAAAGGTGGAGGGTCTTTGACTGCACTGCCAATCATTGAAACACAAGCGGGTGATGTATCAGCGTATATTCCGACTAACGTAATTTCAATTACTGATGGTCAGATTTTCTTGGAGTCTAACTTGTTTAATGCAGGTGTTCGTCCAGCAATTAACGTAGGTATCTCGGTATCACGTGTTGGTGGATCGGCTCAGATTAAATCAATGAAGAAAGTATCAGGTACATTGAAATTAGATCAAGCACAGTATCGTGAGTTAGAAGCTTTCGCAAAATTCGGATCTGATTTGGATGCTGCAACGAAGTCAGTACTAGACAAAGGTGCGCGTAACGTGGAAATCTTGAAACAACGTGAAGGAGATCCTTATCGTGTTGAAAACCAAATCGCAATTATTTACGCTGGAACAAAAGGACTTTTAAGCAAAGTTCCAATCAACCGCGTTAAAGAATTCGAAGCGGAGTACATTGATTTTATGAATGCAAACCATAAAGATGTAATGAATCAATTGGCTGCTGGAAAATACACAGATGAATTAACAGGTGTATTAGAAAAAGCTGCTGTTGAATTAGCGTCAAAATATGAATAAAGATTAAAGCAGACAAAGATGCAAAAATGTGTCTTTGTCTACTTTTTTGCCGCTTGCGGTAATAATAATCGAAAACAAAACAAATGGCGAATTTAAAGGAAATTAGAAATAGAATTGTATCGGTCTCATCAACCATGCAAATTACTTCTGCCATGAAAATGGTGTCTGCGGCTAAATTGAAAAGAGCCCAGGATGCGGTTGATAAAATGCGTCCTTACGCCAATAAATTGCAACAAATTCTTTCTGGTCTTTCTGGATCATTAGATGCAGCTGAAAATGCATATGCGGATGAGCGCGAAGTGCAAAATGTAGCTCTTGTTGTGATAACATCAAATCGTGGTCTTTGTGGGGGGTTTAATAACTACGTCGTCAAAGAAACAAATCGTTTGATAAAAGAAGAATATCAAGGTAAAAACGTTTCAGTTGTAACGGTAGGTAAGAAAGCAACAGATGCTTTTAAAAGAACACCTCACTTTGCAACGGCTGAATTTTTACCAACGGATAACGATAATATCTGGAATGAGTTGACTTATGCTAACGCCAATGTGATTGCAGAAAAGTTAATGGATGCTTATGCATCTAAGAAGGTCGACAAAGTTGTTATTATTTATAACCACTCTGTTAATGTTGCTACTCAAATTGTAAAGTCAATGCAACTTCTACCTATTGAACAGGCAGAAGAAGTAGATGGGATCCAGGCGGCGGATGTAGATTATATCTTCGAACCTTCGAAAGAAGAAATCGTTACAGAATTAATGCCGAAGTCATTAAAAACTTCCTTCTACAGTATTTTATTAGAGTCTTTTGCAGGTGAGCATGGAGCGCGTATGACAGCAATGCATAAAGCAACGGATAACGCGACGGATTTGAATCGTGCATTAAAGTTAGAGTATAACAAAGCACGTCAAGCCGCAATTACAAACGAGATCTTAGAGATCGTTGGTGGTGCTGAAGCATTGAACGGATAGCCGAATTAAATCAAAATTATAGCTGAAGCCCCACTTTGATTGTTCAAAGTGGGGCTTTTTGTGTTTTATCGTTTGTGTTTGATTATAGCACCGAGACAACTGTTCATTCGTCGAATTGTTTTTTATTTTCTGTGGATAGTTTATAGCTTAAAGGTGAAACTTACCGCACAAACACAAAAACCAACCTATGAATATCGGCAATCGCATCCAACAATTCCGTAAAGAAAAACGTCTAACCCAAGCAGCACTCGCCTCAAATATTGGTGTCTCCGTAGCGCAACTCACCCGTTATGAAACACAAGGTGTTCTGCCGAATGCAGAAACACTAAGTCGACTGGCAATGGTTTTTGGTATAACCATAGATTATTTGGTCAATGGAACAGTCAATGAAAAGGCAGAAAACGTATTGACAGACGCTCGATTTATAAGTCTATTCAAAGAGGTAGAATCAATGCCTGACCAAGATCGGGAAACGATATTTAAACTGATTGATGCTTTTATTATTAAGAAACAGATGGAAACTCTCCTTGAGGGCAAAAACTAGACCTTAAGAGGACGATCTTATCATTTTGAAAGATGACCTTCCATCATCTTTCGTACGTATTTTCCAATGATATCAAATTCAAGGTTTACTATCGTACCGACCTTAAATTGATGGAAGTTTGTATGCTCTGTAGTATAGGGTATGATATGTACCGAAAATCGTTTGTGATCTGACTGAACTACTGTCAAACTCACACCATTAATAGTAATAGATCCTTTGCTTACCGTAACATCGTCATAATCGTATTCAAATATATATTCAGTACTTCCATCCATTTCGATGATTTCAACACATTTTCCAGTAGTGTCAACATGACCCTGAACAATATGTCCATCTAAACGAGCTCCAACTTGCGCACAGCGCTCTACATTAACCAGATCGCCGATCGCTAGATGTCCCAGATTGGTGCGAACCATAGTCTCCTCAATAGCTGTTAAGGTATATTGATCACCTTCAATAGATACGACTGTAAGACAAGCTCCATTATGAGCAACGCTTTGGTCTATTTTTAATTCGCTTGTAAAAGGTGCTGAAAAAGTAAAATGGACATTACCTCCTTCTTTTTCAATTTTTTCGACACGAGCAAGTGCCTCAATGATTCCTGTAAACATATTTTCGATTTTGTCTGATCACAAATTTAGTCCGTTCAGCGCCTCGTTCCCCAATTAATACAAGAAGAAAATGATTAAGCTTATTCCTGTCCATTTATTAACTGAATATTACCCTGGAATGTTCGCGGAACTAATCCTTCAAGTCGTATTTCATTCACGACTATGCTATAGAAATAAACACCGTCGGTACAAAGATTACCGGTATTTTGATTTCTTCCGTCCCAATAAATGAATGGATCATTGGTTTCATAAACAGTCTCTCCCCAGCGGCTTTGAATTTTGATATCGATACTAGCAACAAATTTAAAAGGTAAAATCGGATGAAATAAATCGTTTACCCCGCTTTTGTCTGGTGTGAAAATATTCGGCAATTCATAATATCCTTCGCAATTATCAATACAAACAATATTGGAAGGTTCACTCTCATTATTGTATTGTATGGAGTCAATTGCCGTAACATAATAACAACCTGCGATACTTCCTCGATCTGCATGAACAAAGAAAGTGTCCAAGTCACTATCAAAGCTTGTTAACAAGGTTAAGCTATCCCCTTCAAAAGGAGCAAAATAAAGGTTGTAACGCGTTACATCATCAGCACAACTAGTATTAGGATTGGTCCAGTTCAAGTAGGTTTCTTCCAAGTCACAATCTCCTGAAATTTCAAGCGTCGGTGGACAAGGCGGTGTAAGGTCGATTGGCTCACCACATGCAATTTGAGACCAATTTTCAATCGGTGCAACAATCCCGTCCAGAGTATAAGCACCAATACTTTTTAGACGATAACAATACGTTACGCCATTAACCAACCCTGTATCGCGATAGGACTGAATAGCTGTCGTTCCAATTAGATTAAATACTCCAGAACCCGGAGAGTCTTCACGATAGATTTCATATAAGGTATTGGTCCAAGGTGTATTTTCCTCCCAAACAATTTCTAATTCGTTGTCGTTCGGAACCAATTCAATAAAAATAGAAGATGCGGTTATAGAGCTACCTAATTTTAAATCATCACTAAATAATTCCACGCGATAAGTATAAGGTTCATTCCTCGTGTTCAACCCGCTGTCATAAAAAACAGTGTCTGGGTTGATAATGGAGGGCTGATCTGGGGAGGTATACACCAAATCAACTGCCCCAGCTAAACCTGCTGATCGATACAGCTCATAATGATAAGGTCCAGTATATAGATCAGTGTCCAATTCTTTGGGATAAGACCAATACACAGAGTCTTCACCTACGGATTCGTCGGTCGTAGCAATGGAAACATGCGTGATAACGGGAATTTCGAAATTCAAATTCTGACATATTTGCTCAGACACGCAACTTTCTACGCCAGCACTGTTAACACTCGTAATCATATAGCAATATTCGTTACCCACAATTAGTGGTCCGATATCCGTAAAATCCGTTGTGGTCGATGTTCCGACTAATGCATATCCCATAGCAGCCGGAGTTCCTGCAGAACAGCAATCCTCTGTATAATCAACGCTATCAATAGAGCGATATATGCGGTATGAACTAATATCGTCACATGGAGGAGGGTCCCAACTGATCTCCATCGTATTGCCGACAGCGTCTACAGTCACATTTTCTGCAGGAGGCAGGTTGACTTTAATTTTGAAAGATGTAATATCACTCAGTTGAACGCCAGGATGAAGGTCTTTGGCCTGCACAGTAACGATGTAGTAACTGTTTGAGGCTTGCTCACAATTTGGCTCCCATAAAAAGCGACCCGTTGCTGATAATGGAGCGGTGCTATCAATAAACACGGCTGGATTATCATCTAAATTAAAAACAGCACCCGTTGCAAATACGTTCACGACATCTTCATCATCCGTTCCAATAAATGGAATATCCAATGATGTCCCCGCATATACGCAGGTATCGGCGACACTTGAAATTTCTGGCGCTTCGTGCGAGCAATTAACAACGGTGAATTGCATATCTTGAATAACAGAACCAATATATTCTCCTTCGCGCCACTCTGATATTTTTACAGCAATATTATAACTCCCAACTAAATGAGGAGAATCCCACAAAAGTGTTCCCGTTTCTGGATCGATCGTCAAATCTCCTCCGCCATCGAGTAAATCATTCGGGTATTTGTAAATGGCAGGCATACTCATTTCCATGCAATCTAAACCACGACATGGTACGAGGGAATAACTCAAGCTATCCCCATCCGGATCATAAGCTGTAAAATTATAAAAGTACTTTTCACCCAAACAAGCAAATTCGGGGCAGGGACAATCTTCTAATATTAAACTATTATTAGGGGCTCCCAAAAAGGGAGATATGACGAGTTCAGTTTGAATACAAAAAACCTTATCAACTGAATTTGTAATATTGAGCACGTCAGCATTCCTATTGGGGTCTTCTACCTGAATAATGTATGAATCCGGTCCAGTGTAGGTATGAATACCAACATAAGTGTTTTCACGAACATTATAGGCATCTATATTTACAGTGGTTGCTCGAGGTAAGGTATCCCTTGTTCCATCTCCCCACCTGATTTCCAACTCCGGACGATCTGCATCACTTGGCCATTCAGTGCATGTTCGAACCGTAATTTCATAGGTGTTTCCATAGAGATGACGGTACATGATAGAACCTGATCGATTGTGTGTTGCATGACTAATGGTCGGAACCAAAATCAGAAAAAACAGATGTGTAATTAATCGACTCACAGGCAAATTTGCAAAGGATATCAAATATACGAAAAAAGCATGGGCTTATTCTGTTACTATAACGTAAAATAAGGGGTTTTGGTTGATCACAATGAGTAGAATGTATGTTTTATAAATCCAATGGATCATATTTTAAATCTTTCAGCGACTACATTCTCTTCGCGAAAGAAAAATGGATAACTTTACAAAAAAAAGAAAGATGTTGCTTACCGCCGTTCAAGAGAAAAAAGTTCCAGTTTCCGGTTTAAGAAAACGAAATAAAGTTTTTTTAGTGGGTAGATGGTCAGATTTAGACCAACTGCCTTGGTCTCCGGATGAATTGTCTTACATGAAAAGACAAGGCAAGAAAAATGGAGAATTCCATTTGAATCAATCGGGTTTACATACCTATGGTTATAAGCTAGACGGGGGTAAATCTAATGATCTTGAATCATTGAGAAAGTTTGGAGCTGCAATTCAAGAAGAGCTAAAGGAAGAATGCAAAGACTTAACCATTATCGGTGATCACCCTGCTGCGATTGAAGCAGTGGCCGAAGGACTGATTTTGGGATCATACACATTTGAAAAATATTTAAAGAACAAACCCTCTGCAAAATGGATCCTGAAATCCATTCGAATCAGTAATAAAGAGGTAGATATTGAGCGGCTAAACACAGTGTGCGAAGCGACCGCTTGGGCCAGAGATCTGGTTAATGAGCCGGTTTCGTATTTAACTGCAGAAACATTGGCTAATGAGTTGAAAGCAGCAGGCGATCGTGTGGGAATGAAAGTGGAAATTCTTAAAAAGAATAAAATAAAAGCTTTAAAAATGGGCGGTATTTTGGCCGTCAATAGAGGTTCTGTTGATCCACCAACCATGACCATCATGGAATGGAAGCCCAAAAATTTTGTCAATAAAAAGCCGATTGTAATGGTTGGTAAAGGGATTGTTTATGATACCGGAGGGCTAAGTCTGAAACCTACCGCAAACTCAATGGATTTAATGAAGAGTGATATGGGAGGTGCGGCGACCGTCTCGGGAGCGATCTTTGCTGCGGCTAAATTAAATTTACCTATCCATATTATAGCTCTGATTCCGGCAACGGATAATAGACCGGGAGTAAATGCTTATGCACCGGGAGACATCATTACCATGTTTGACGGCACAACGGTTGAAGTATTAAATACGGACGCAGAAGGAAGAATGGTTTTGGCAGATGCGTTAGCTTATGCCAAAAAATATGACCCAGAATTGGTTTTAGATGCAGCCACGTTAACGGGCTCTGCCGCCAGAGCATTGGGTACCTTTGCCGTTCCTGTTATGGGGAATGCGAAACAAAAAGAATTTAAAGAACTAGAAATGGCAGGTTTGGAAAGTCATGAACGCGTGGTGCAATTCCCTTTTTGGGATGACTATCTCGAGGAAATGAAATCCCCTATTGCTGATTTAAATAACCTAGGTGGTCCTTATGCTGGGATGATAACGGCGGGTAAATTCTTGGAGCACTTCACAGATTATCCTTACATTCACATGGATATCGCAGGACCAGCATTTTTAAGTAAAAAAGATGCTTACCGCACAAAAGGTGGGTCTGGTTTTGGAGTGAGATTATTAACGAGATTTCTAGAAAGAAAAACGGAAGAATGGAAGAAAACAAAATAATAAAAGTAGGAATATCAATTGGTGATATCAATGGAGTCGGATTAGAAGTCATTATTAAAACACTGTCTGATTCACTCGTGTATGCGAATTCAATTCCAATCATTTACGGATCATCAAAGGCGATCTCATTTCATAAAAAGGCGATTAATAAACCCGATTTTCAATACCTCGTCATAAAAGATGCGACAGAAGCTAAACCGAAAAAAGTAAATCTAATCAACTGTTGGCAAGAAGAAGTGCAAATTATTTTGGGTGAAAAGAACGCAAACGGTGGAACCTATGCATTAAAATCACTTGAGGCGGCAGCAGCTGATTTAAAGGAGAATAAAATTGATGTCCTCGTTACCGCTCCGATCAATAAAGATTGCGTGCGCGACGCTGGGTTCGAATTCCCGGGGCATACAGAATATTTGGCTAACCTTTCTGAATCGAAAGATGTTCTGATGTTTATGGTCGCAGATGGACTTCGTGTTGGGGTGGTTACCGGTCATGTTCCGTTAAAAGATGTCGCAGCTTTGATTACGCCAGAAAGCGTAGAAAAGAAATTAAGATTGATGTTGCAATCACTCAAAGAGGATTTCTTAATCCGCAAACCAAAGATTGCCGTTTTAGGTCTTAACCCGCATGCAGGGGATCGAGGTACATTAGGTCAAGAGGAGATTGATATTATTAATCCAGTTGTTTTAAAGTTGCGCGATGAAGGTGAATTGGTTTACGGTTCTTACTCTTCAGATGGCTTTTTTGGATCTTCTAACTTAAAAAACTTTGATGCAATTTTGTCCATGTATCACGACCAAGGACTAACAGGATTTAAGTCGATTTCATTCGACGAAGGAGTCAATTTTACGGCCGGTTTGTCAATCGTCAGAACTTCGCCAGATCATGGTACAGCCTTTGATATCGCTGGAAAAGGTATAGCGTCAGAGCGCTCTTTTAGAAATGCATATTTCTTGGCCTGTGATGTTTATCAAAGAAGACTTCAGCATAAGGAGTTAAACAAAAATCCTTTGCAAAAACAGACAACAAAAAAGTAAGTTTCAAAAAAGCTTTGTTGAAATAAAAATTTATTGATATCTTTGCGCTCTATTTTGTGGTGGGAAAGAAAAGTGAATACGCGATTGCCTTTTCAGGCTTGAAAGATGGAAAACACGATTTTCACTTTAAAATAGACGATACGTTCTTTGAGCAATTTGAAACGACGGAGATAGAAGGGGCAGACCTGGAGCTCGATATGGTACTTGAAAAAAAGACGACCATGTTGTTGGTAGATTTTAAAGTCAATGGTAAATTGAAAGTCATGTGTGATCGTTGTACGGATAGCTTATGGTATCCAGTCGATGGTGAAGACGACCTGATATACAAATTTACAGAGCATGAGCTTGATGACGAAAAGATTAAATCCTTAGCGCCACATGAAACCGAGATTGATATTACACAACCGGTCTATGAATTTGTCTCGCTGCTATTACCGTACAAAAGAGTGCACCCCGAAGGTGAGTGCAACGAAGAAATGCTTAATGAAATAAACAATTACCTGATGGTGGAAGAAGATTCCGCAATTGAGGAGCAAGAATCGACTGCTGAAGAGCAAGATGAGACTGAAGAAACTGTTGATCCGCGCTGGGCGGCATTGAATAAGTTAAAAAAGAAGTAAGATAGAATTTTAATAAAGTTTGATTGACCAAGTTAATTAAACGGAAAACAAAAGAAAAATGGCACATCCTAAGAGAAAGACGTCTAAGACAAGAAGAGATAAGAGAAGAACGCATGTAAAGGCGGTCGCGGATAATATTGCTACTTGTCCGACAACAGGTCAACCTCATTTATTCCACAGAGCTCATTGGCATGAAGGAAAACTTTATTACAAAGGTAAAGTGGTAATGGAGAAAGAAGTTGCGATCTGATTCTTTGGTCGGTATTTTTTTAAAGAAATTTGGATAACAATGTACACCATTGTTATCCTTTTTTAGTTTATGGATGTCTGTAATAATCAACCGTTTCTATTGAGCCTTATAGAATCCGCTTACTTGCGATTCTAGCCGATAATAAGCAGGATAAGCAAATCAAAGCTAAAAATCGCCTCGGTTTAAGCTTTTTTTGATAAATTTAGCCTCTTAATTGTTAGAGTCAACGCGAATAATATGACGAAAATCACAGCAGCAATCACTTCTGTACAGGGTTATGTCCCCGAGGGTATTCTGTCCAATCAGGATTTAGAAAAGATGGTTGATACCAATGATGAGTGGATTACATCTAGAACTGGAATCAAAGAGAGAAGATTGGCTGCAAAAGGTGAAGCGCTTTCTGATTTTGGAGCGAAAATCGTTGCTGGAATTTGCGAAAAGCGAGGAATTGATCCTTCAGAAATCGACATGATAGTGGTGGGTTCAATTACCGGCGATTATCGGTTCCCCAGCGCAGCGAATGTTATCTGTGATAAGGCAGGATGTGTGAATGCATGGGGGTTTGACTTAAGTGCAGCTTGCTCTGGATTTTTATATGCGTTAGATGTAGGACGTGTTTATGTTGAAAATGGCACTTACAAAAAGATTATCGTAATTGGTGCCGATGTCATGTCGAGCATTATCAATTATGAAGATAGAGCAACTTGTATCATCTTTGGAGATGGTGGAGGTGGAGTCTTACTTGAACCAAATGAAGACGGTTTGGGTATTCAAGATGCGATCCTGAGATCAGACGGAGCCGGAAGACAATTCTTATTACAAGAGGTTGGAGGTTCAAAAGAGCCACTTACAAAAGATAATATCGATGAAAGACGCCATTATGTTTTTCAAGAGGGAAAAACAGTCTTTAAACACGCTGTTAAGAATATGGCAGGTGTCTCAGCTGAAATCATGGAAAGAAATAACTTGACCAGTGATGACGTTGATTGGTTAGTGCCGCATCAAGCAAATTTGCGTATTATTGATGCAACGGCCAACAGAATGGGATTGACCAAAGAAAAAGTTATGGTCAATATTGAGAAATTCGGTAATACAACTGCCGGCACAATTCCACTATGTTTGTGGGAATGGGAAGAAAAATTAAATAAAGGCGATAATCTCGTGTTAGCCTCTTTTGGAGGTGGATTCACTTGGGGAGCCATTTACCTTAAATGGGCTTATTGATAGTCCAATAAACCTAATCGTAAACCGTATTGAATAAATTATGAGTATGGATAGTAAAGAAATTCAAAGTTTAATTAAATTCGTTTCGAAATCAGGGGTTAACGAAGTGAGTATTGAACAAGGTGACTTCAAAATCACGATCAAAACTGACCACGGACCGCAAGAGCATCAGTATATTGTTCAAGCACCTCCTGTACAACAGGCTCCGGTTCAAATGCAACCACAAGCTACGGCTCCAGCAGCAACAGCCGCTGATGCGCCAGTCGCGCCAGCCGCTGAAGAAAATTCGAATTACATTGAGATTAAATCGCCAATGATCGGAACATTCTACCGTAAGCCTTCACCAGATAAGGATACTTTTGTAAATGTAGGAGATACGATCAGTGTTGGAGATGTGATATGCGTGGTTGAGGCCATGAAATTGTTCAATGAAATTGAATCAGAAGTAGCTGGTAAAGTCGTAAAAGTATTGGTTGATGATACATCTCCAATCGAATACGATCAGCCATTGTTTTTGATCGACCCGTCTTAAGCTTAAGACGATTCTGAACATACAAATCAACCTCACGGTTTGGAAAACTTATGTCCAAACAAAATCGAAATTTTAGAAAAATGTTTGACAAAATATTAATAGCCAATAGGGGAGAAATTGCGCTGCGCGTAATTCGGACCTGTAAAGAAATGGGAATCAAAACAGTTGCAGTATACTCAACTGCCGATCGCGACAGTTTGCATGTCCGATTCGCAGATGAAGCGGTTTGTATTGGTCCCCCTCCGAGTAGCGAATCATATTTAGATATGGCACGTATCATAGCGGCTTGTGAAATAACAAACGCTGACGCGGTTCATCCGGGATACGGATTCTTATCCGAAAATGCCGCTTTCTCTAAAGTGTGTGAGGAGAATGGAATCAAGTTTATTGGTGCTTCTCCAGAGATGATCGATCAAATGGGTGATAAGGCAACTGCCAAAGCAACGATGATTAAAGCTGGCGTGCCTTGTATTCCTGGTTCTGCAGGTCTGTTAAAAGACCTTGACGATGCCAAGAAAACAGGTGTAAAAGTGGGTTACCCTATTATGCTAAAAGCAACTGCCGGTGGTGGTGGTAAAGGTATGCGTGTCGTTTGGAATGAGGATGAGATGGAAGATGCGTGGAACTCTGCTCGTCAAGAGTCAAAGGCTGCGTTCGGAAATGACGGGATGTACATGGAGAAATTCATTGAAGAGCCGCGTCACATTGAAATCCAAATTGCCGGTGATCAATATGGTAATGGATGTCACCTTTCTGAAAGAGATTGCTCTATTCAACGTCGTCATCAAAAGTTGGTTGAAGAAGTACCGTCGCCATTTATGACCGATAAATTACGAAAAGCAATGGGTAGAGCTGCAATTAAAGCAGTAAAAGCCATAAAATATGAGGGTGTTGGAACCGTTGAATTCCTTGTAGACAAAAATCGTGACTTCTACTTCATGGAAATGAATACGCGTATTCAAGTGGAGCACACAATCACCGAAGAAGTTATTAATTATGATTTGATAAAAGAACAAATCAAATTGGCAGCTGGAGATAAGATTTCAGGAAAAGAATATTTCCCTAAAATGCATGCGATCCAATGCCGTATTAATGCCGAAGATCCTTTTAATGATTTCCGCCCAAGTCCAGGTAAGATAACTGATTACCACGAACCAGGCGGACACGGAATTCGTATCGATACACATGTTTACGCTGGTTATGTTATTCCTCCTTATTACGATTCAATGATCTCAAAATTGATCACTGTTGCACAGACGAGAGAGGAAGCCATAACAAAAATGGAAAGAGCATTAGATGAGTATTTCATCGAAGGTGTCAAAACCACTATCCCTTTTCATCAACAACTCATGAAAGACGAGAACTTTAGAAAAGGAAATTTCACGACAAAATTTATGGAAACCTTTAAAATTGAAAAATATTAGATGATATATCCGTAATATCTAATTTTATTAAAAAGACTGCTCAAAATGGAGCAGTCTTTTTTCATTAGTATTCATATATTTGTTTGCCTTAGACAAATCATGTCCATGAAAAACACAAAACCCATATTCGCATTGTTTCTCACAGCACTATTATTTGCTTGTGGTGGAGGCAGTGGGGAAGAGTCAAATACTATTGATCCTACCGTACTAGAGAAAGTTGAAGGAGGTAAATTTAAAGGAGGAGTACTTCGAATGAATTCCATTGAGGATTATTCAAGTCTTTTTCCTGCTTCTCTGAACGATATTTACTCAACGCATATCGCTGTGTTGGGCTATGAAGGTTTATTACGATTGAATCAAGAAACACTTGAAGTTGAGCCTTCCCTTGCTGAATCATACGAAATAGACAAAGACAAAACAGTATATACTTTTCATATCCGAAAAGGTGTACATTTTAATGATGATGAGTGTTTTGAAGGTGGTGTTGGAAAAGAAGTAAAAGCGTCCGATTTTGAATATTGCTTGAGTTTTCTTTGTTCTAACCATCCAGCAAACAAATGGTCTAGTCTTTTTCTAGATAAATTACTTGGAGCAAGAGAGTATGCTGCAGGTCAGGCAGGATCGGTGAAAGGGATCCGTATTGTTGATGATTATACACTTGAGGTTGAGTTAGAGCAACCTTATTCAGGGTTACCTTATTTAATGGCTATTTCTGCAACAACGGTTTATCCTAAAGAAGCTGTTGATAAATATGGATATGATGGTATGAAAGATCGGATCATTGGAACAGGACCATTTATTGCTTCTACTATTCAAAATGGAAAGGAAGTTGTCTTCAATAGAAACAATAACTACTGGAGAACGGATGAGTTTGGAAACCAATTGCCTTTCTTAAGTCAAGTGAAAATATCGTTTATCAAGGATAAAAACGATGAACTTCAAGCATTTAAGGATGATGAATTAGATATGGTCTGGGGATTGCCTGTTGAGGAGATTCCAAATATCATGGGTAGTCTTGAAGAAGCGAAAGATGGAAAGAACAAGGAGTTTGAAGTACAGTCTGTAAACAGTTTGAACGTCCAGTATTACGGGTTTTTATCCACGAGTGAGGTGTTTGGAGATGCTAACGTAAGAAGAGCCTTTAATTATGCGATCGACCGTGATTCCTTGGTGGATTTTATTCTGCAGGGTGAAGGTATCGCTGCTAAGAATGGATTTGTTCCAACGATGAAAGGGTACCCTTCAGAAACGGTAAAAGGTTTTGAATTTGATCCGAAAAAAGCAAGAGATTTGATGAAAAAAGCTGGTTATCCGAACGGAGCAGGATTCCCAGAGATAACGCTTAATTTGAATGCTAGCGGTGGTATTAACGAAAAAGTAGCGGATGCAATCACCTATATGATCAATAAAGAGCTTGGCGTGAATATCGCCTTAAACGTGATCCCAATGTCAGAATTACACCCAATGGTTGAAAAAGGAGAAGTTGACTTCTGGCGTTTTGGATGGATAGCTGATTATCCTGATCCTTCTAACTTCCTATACTTATTCCATGGTAAGAATATCATTGAAGAGAAAGAAACATCTATGAATTATTTTCGCTACTCAAACCCTAAATTTGATGAGGTATACGAAGCGGCACTAAACGAAATTGATGCTGAAAAGCGCATGGAATTATATGCAAAAGCTGATCAGATCCTAATGGATGACGCAGTAATAATGCCGCTTTATTTCAATACTGGAATTCGACTTGTTGATCCAGAAATTCAAGATTTCTTTATCAATGAAATGGAGTATAGAGACTTATCTATTGTCTATTATAAAGAGATAAACCAGGACAATGTTCGTGTATACGACAATATAGAAGAAGAAGAATAGGCATAATTCTGCCTATTTTTAAACTAACTTTTCCTTTATTAGGTACGCTGCAATTTGAACGGCATTTGTTGCTGCCCCTTTTCTTAAGTTGTCAGCAACAACCCATAGGTTAAGAGAATTTTCTATACTGAAATCACGACGGATACGACCTACAAAAACATCGTCCTTACCACGCGCATATAAAGGCATAGGATAAGTATTTGTTTCAGGATTATCTTTTAATGTAACACCGGGAGTATCATGCATCATGCGTCGTACATCACTCAAATCAAAGTCTTTTTCAAACGTAATATTAATCGCTTCTGAATGACCACCTGAAACTGGCACACGAACAGCTGTTGCTGTCACGTCGATGGAAGGGTCCAAGATTTTTTTGGTTTCATTCGTCAATTTCATTTCCTCTTTCGTATAGCCATTATCCTCAAAAACATCACAATGAGGAAGACAGTTTTCATGAATTGGATACGGATACGCCATTTCTCCTTTTTGATTAGCCTTCTCGTTTTCAAGCTGCTGCATTGCTTTCATTCCAGAACCTGAAATTGATTGATAAGTCGAGATAACGACCCGTTTGATACCGTAGGCTTGATGTAAAGGAGCCAATACCATGACCATCTGAATCGTCGAGCAATTCGGATTTGCAATAATTTTATCCGTTGACTGGATTAAATTTGCGTTAATTTCTGGAACAATCAATTTGTGATCTTCATGCATACGAAATGCGCTTGAATTATCAATGACCGTTGTTCCAACAGCTGCAAATTGAGGTGCCCATGTGAGTGATGTTGAGCCACCTGCCGAAAAAATGGCAATCTCAGGCTTCAATGATACCGCCTCTTTTAGACCAATCACAGTGTAAGATTTACCGTTGAAGTTAATGGTTTTACCGACCGATTTTTCTGACGCAACCATCAGGTATTCAGTTACCGGGAGGTCTTGCTCTTTTAACACCTCCATAATTTCTGTACCCACCATACCTGTGGCACCAACTATTGCAAGTTTCATATTCATTTTTTTAGATGCATCAAAAGTACTATATTTAGCATGTCAAGGAAACTCCCATATGAGATTTTATTTAACAGCCGTATTTTTATTCGTGACGTATATAACGTCTGCACAGTTCTCTGAAGATTTTTTAGATGGAGATTTTACAACCGATCCAACCTGGACAGGAATGGTTGCCAACTTTGAGGTGGATGCTGAAATGCAATTGCATTTAATTGCACCTGAAGTAGAAGACACTTCATATCTTGCGGTGGCGAGCACAATAATGGACGATGTAACGTGGGATTTTACAGTAAAGATGGACTTTAATCCATCTTCAGGAAATAACACGCGAGTCTATGTTGTTTCGGATCAAGAAGACTTGAAAGGACCTTTAAATGGCTATTTTGTAATGATTGGCAACACGGCTGATGAGGTTAGTCTATATCGCCAGACCGGAACCGACATCACCGAAATAATAGATGGTCTTGATGATGCTGTAGATATGGGTACGGTCAATGTGCGTGTGCAAGTAATTCGAGATGGTGCTGGTAATTGGGAACTATACAGAGATACTACCGGTGGAGAATCATATTTTTTTGAGGGATCAACAACCGATAATACCTATACAACGACTAATTATTTTGGGGTTTTCTGTAAATACACTTCTTCCCGTCATGACTTGTTTTATTTTGATGACCTGGGAACACCATATATCGACGGAATAGCACCGGAATTAGAATCGGTAGCGGTTGTATCGGATACGGAAATTGATTTAATTTTCTCTGAAGCATTAGATCCAACCACAGCAGAAGTGGCTGCGAATTATAATATTGATGGCGGTATAGGGTTCCCAATTTCAGCAACAGTAGATGGCGTCAGTCCAAATTTAATTCACCTTACAGTGGCTACAGCTTTTACAAATGGAGAAACCTACACAATAACCGTTTCAGATGTCGAAGATTTGGATGGAAATGTGATCGATGGACCAGCATCACTAGATTTTTTATACTTTATTCCAGAGGAGGCCCTTGCGAACGATGTCATAATAACGGAGCTGCTCGCAGATCCTAACCCTGTCATTGGATTGCCAGAAACGGAGTTTGTTGAGATTTATAATCGCTCAGATAAGATTTTTAATTTGGTGGATTGGACCATAAATGATAATACAACGACGGCGACATTCCCAGATTACATTCTATCTCCTGGAGAATATGTCGTGATATGCGGACCAGATGAAGGAATTTTGTTTGGGATACCAAATTTTGTTGAGGTTGAAGGTTTACCAACATTGACGAATTCCGATGATGACATTGTGATCAAATCCATTTCGGCGATCCTATTGGATTCAATTCATTATGATGTGGATTGGTATAATGATGCTGAGAAAGATGATGGTGGTTGGACACTCGAACGCAAACATTTAAACTCACCATGCAGTGGATCAGGAAACTGGGGCGCATCTGTCAACCCAAATGGAGGAACACCGGGTGCTGAGAATTCAATTTTTACGGATGAGGATGATGTTACATCTCCACATGTTACCACTAGAATAGTCGAATCAGATACTGCAGTATTTGTCAATTTCTCTGAACCTCTGGATACAACAATTGAGATGTCATTCTTGACGCTGCCTGAAGTGGACGACATATCCGGAGATTATTTGGATTTAGAATCTATGCGGGTCAAGATATTCACGCTGACACCCGATGAACCTTATATCATTCGTTTTCAAGACGGAGCTGATTGTTGGGGCAACGTTATGAACGATTCGATTCACATTAGTCTGCCATCTCCACCCAATCAAGAAGACGTCATTATCAATGAGATTTTATTTAACCCTCAAACAGGTGGTACGGATTACGTGGAGCTCTACAATAATTCGAATAAAACCATTGATTTACACAAGTGTTATTTGGCCAATTTGGATGATGATGAAGGTGTATTGGATAGTTATGATCAAATCGGCGAAAATCAATTTTTATTAAATCCGGGCGAGTACGTTTTGTTGACTGAAGACTCTACTGCCGTAATTGAGTTTTTTCCGATCTATGCAACCGGACGTTTTTTAGAAACCGATCTACCAACTTATCCGAATGATTCAGGTACCGTTTTTTTATTAGATGCTGATACATTGATTGTAGACTTCTTTCATTACGATGAAGATTACCATTATGCTTTATTAAATGATAATGATGGTAAATCATTGGAGCGAATCACATTTGGAGGCGGCATGAATAACCCAGACAATTGGCATACAGCTTCTGAAAATGTCGATTGGGGAACACCCGGTTATCAAAACTCACAATTTGCGATGCCAACAAGTGTCGGTGATGTTTCCTTGGATCCACAATTATTCTCTCCAGACAATGATGGTTATAATGACATTCTAGCCATTAATTTTGATCTTATCGGAACGGATAATGTAGTAGATGTAAATATTTACGATAATCAAGGTAGACCAATTCGTGAAATAAAAGACAATTATTTTATGGGGCAAACGGGCACCTTATTTTGGGACGGTATCAATGATGACGGAATGAAGGCTGCAATCGGAACTTATATTGTTCTTGTTTTTGTCACTGATCAAGACGGTGAACGATCAATGTATAAACTCGTTGCTGTTTTGGGTGGACAACTTTAGTATCTGAGTTAACCATCAATGAGCGAATCGTCTAATTTTTTATTAGTTTTTTCTGAGATTTTTTTACCTCCACTGAGCAGACAGAAAAGTATTGGGATAGTATAAAGTTGGATCCAGAAATTGGAGATAACCAATACTAAACTATTGAACAGTTCCGTATCTGAAAAAATACTAAAGAGCCCCAATACAATCTGATTAAATGACTCAATAAATCCTGAGAGAACGAGGTTGAAGGATAGTAGGAGTATAACGGAAATGAATAAATTGCGCCACTTCTCTTTGAAAAGACCCATGTCAAACTCGTCAAATTGTGCTAAAATGCATCCAAAGACTAGGGGTAATAAATTGCTAAGAACAGCGTATAGTGAAGCAAACCAATGATAAAATTGATCCGAAGTATTCTCAAAGTATCCAGCTAGATTTAAACCAATAAAATCCCCATAAGGATTCACATTTTGAAAAAACAAACCACTTACGAAAAAGATTAGAATTGAAGTAATAAACATCCCCCATTTTTTATGTGGGATTCGGTTCATAGCTATTGATATTGAATATTCCGCTTCAATAGGTTTGTTGAGTGTTTTCCAAAAATAAGGAACGAACAAACCTAGGGTTATAATCTCAACACCAAAACCTAAGTGGTTAACCGAGTATATGAGTGTTACAACCGGGTCATAATCGGCCGTTTTATTATTTAGAACGTAGGATTCAAGATAGTATAAACCACTCTCTAAAAAAAGCCTAAGATTAGAGAGAACAAGGTCAATAAAAGAATCGGAATGATCAGCGAATTGAAATACTTTTGATTCACTTTGCGGTATACACCAACACAAGCATTAATCTGATCAGAAAGAATCTCCAACATAAACGCTTACACGTAACTCAATTTCACCATGTTCGACTTACCTTTTTCTTCGATCGGAACCGAGGCAATATTAATAACAATATCCCCTTCATCAAGCACCCCCATTTTTTGTAGAATATATTTGCTATCGCTGATGGTATGATCGGTACTCACCATTTTGTCATAATAGTAACCCTGAACACCCCACAATAAATTCAATTGTGCAAGGATCTGTTCGTTTTCGGTGAAAACGAATGTATCTGATTTAGGGCGTTGAGATGAGATCTTATAAGCAGTATAGCCTGAAAAGGTCATGGTAATTATTCCTTTTGCTTCCACGCGTTGTGATAATCGCGTGGCGTTAAAACAAATCGAATCGGTTATAAAACGTTCCTGGTTTTTTTCAGGCAGCTCTTCTTTGTGATAGATTGAATCATTCTTCTCCACCTCTAAAACAATTTTGCGCATAGCCTTAATCACTTCAATAGGATATTTTCCAACAGAAGTTTCTCCAGATAACATTACAGCATCGGTACCGTCCAAGACAGCATTGGCAACATCATTGACCTCCGCACGCGTCGGCATGAAGTTTTCAATCATACTCTCCATCATCTGGGTAGCAACAATGGTTGGTTTGGCGTATTTCCGACAGGTTTTAATCATCATTTTTTGAAGGTTGGGTACCGTCTCCATTGGTACCTCAACACCAAGATCACCACGCGCAACCATCAAGGCGTCCGTATTCTTGATAATATCTTCGATATCATCAATAGCTTCTGGCTTTTCAATTTTTGCAATGACCTTAGCGTGACATTTTTTATTTTGAATGATATGTTTCAATTCAATAATATCTCGAGCTGATCGAACAAAAGATAAGCCAATCCAATCAACACGTTGATTTAAAGCGAACTCTAAATCTTCAGCATCCTTCGCTGTAATACAAGGCAAAGAGATGGCTGTATTAGGTAAATTCACCCCTTTTTTAGAACTCAAAGTCCCTCCGTGTATAACCTTTGTTACAACCTCGTTCTTTCCGTTAGAAGAAACCACTTGTAACTGAAGTTTTCCATCGTCTAATAACACAAAATCACCGATTGCGACGTCCTTTGGGAAATCAGAATAGGTAAGATGCACTTTTTCTGCTGTACCCAAACAAGGTGAAGTTGTGATGACTAATTTCGATCCGTCAGCTAATTCAACAGCGTTGTTCTCTACCTCTCCTATTCGAATTTTTGGACCTTGAAGATCCGCTAATATGGATATGTGTAACCCTTCTTCACGATTTATCTCTCGAATCATATTGATTGTACGTAAATGATCTTCATGAGAACCATGAGAAAAGTTTAGGCGACAAACATCTACGCCTTCCAATATCATCGACCGTAAAACTTCCTTTGAAGCAGTTGACGCTGGTCCCATGGTGGCTACTATTTTTGTCTTTTTCATATGTCTTTTTACTTTTCCTTATTTGTAATAACAAATAATGTGTTTTAATGGTTTGATTCTGGTTTTTGGTTTATTCCGAATCAGAATACCAAATTGTCCTTTGATTTTAATTCGTTCGGGTCGAATGTAAAGGCGGTTAAGATACTGTCAATTCCCTTTATGGAGGTTAAGATATCATTAATTCCCCTCGAAAAATTATTTTTAATAATCAAAAAATAGTCGATTTGGTTTTTTTCTGGAATCAATTTTTTGAAATTCCGCGAAACATTTTTGACCAAATAATACTCGACATGCTCAAGCTCATCATAATAAGAGTAGAATGAATGCAATTGTTCACCTTCTTTTTTGAAACATAAGCTGAGGTCGTTATCTTTCTCTAAGGCAATAGACAAAGCTTTGTTAATCCCCCAACACAATCGATAGTCAGCATTGCTCGAACAAATTCCGATTAAATCGAAACTAAAATCATCCTCTATGAGCAGTTTGAACTTTTTCATGTGCTTTGCAAAGTTATCGAAATCAAATTTATTGCCACTATCTTTAGTTTTTATTAGTAATTTTAAACTAAGTATTTAAGATGAAACTATTCCTAAATAAGAGCGAATTTTTTGATACAGAGGCCGGTGTCGACCTCTCAATTCCATTAAGAAATGGAGCGGAAAATGCGATGGCCTGGTATGCAGAACCGGTGGATATTCAACCAGTAGTTCAGGGTGACTTTATTGGGGATGTCAATCAAGGAGGCCCTGTTAATTTTAAAACCATTAAGCTTAATCCGCATGGAAATGGCACACACACTGAATGTGTAGGACATATTTCTTCAGAGCCCTTCACAATTAACCAGTGTTTGAAATCTTTTCATTTTTTAGGGCAAGTAATTACCGTTCAACCTGATACATTTGAAAATCCGAAATATGATGAAACGGATTTGATTATTACCAAAAAGCATATTGAAGCTTCCGTCATCCCAAATTTTTATGGAGAGATCTTGGTTATGCGAACGTTACCGAATGAAATAGATAAAAAGCACCGTAATTATTCAAATGCAAACCCTCCTTATATACTGCCAGAAGCAATGACATTCATTAATGAACTTGGTATAAAACACCTAATGGTAGATATGCCCTCAGTGGATAGAGAGTCAGATGACGGCGTGCTTCAAACACATCATATGTTTTGGGATTATCCAGAAAACCCGCAATTAGATAAGACGATTACTGAGATGGTTTATGTTCCTAATGAACTCCAAGATGGACCATATTTGTTTCAAATTCAAATTATGAGTTTGGAAATGGATGCATCGCCAAGTAAGATCTTAGCGCACCGCATCCAAAAGGGTTAAAATGGTTTTTAAACAGCTGATCGAGACCTCTTCAATTAAAAACTGAACTTTAATGTTGGAAACTTGCTAAAGACTAACTATATTTGCACTATCAATATGAAATTTTGATTAAACGAGGGGACAGATTGTCCCCTCTTTTTGTACTTCAAAAATGATTAAGAAAGATACGGTAACTAAGTTAGCAGAGGAACGCATCAACGAATTAGATAAAGGAATTTATATCGTTGAGTTGAGAATCAATAACGGAAACCAAATTTTCCTAGAATTGGACCGAGAAGATGGTTCAATTGCAATTGAGGACTGTATTTCAGTAAGCCGAAATATAGAACACAATCTGGATAGGGAGGATGAGGATTTCGCCTTAGAGGTTTCTTCTGCTGGTCTCGATCAACCGTTTCGCGTTTTGAAACAGTACATCAAAAATATTGGCAGAGAAGTTAAAGTGCAAACGATCGAACACAGTAAAAAAGTAGAGGGCCTTTTAAAGGAGGCGGATGAAGAAAAAATTGTGATCGAAACGAAAGAGAAAAAGAGACTAGACGGACGAAAGAAGAAAGTTTGGGTAACGAAAGAAATAGTGTTAAAACACGACGAAATAAAAGAGACTAAATTGGTAATATCATTTTGATAAAGTCGGATGAGATTTCATCCTTAATTTGAAAAGTAAAGAGAAATGAATGCGTTGGAATTAATAGAATCCTTTGCGGAGTTTAAGGAATTCAAGAACATTGACAGAGAAACAATGATGAACATCCTTCAGGATGTATTTCGATCCATGTTAAAGAAAAAATATGGAACGGATGATCATATTGATGTAATCATTAACCCTGATAAAGGGGATGTCGAAATTTGGATTAACCGCGAAATCGTACCTGATGGTGAAGTAGAAGACTTGAATACTGAAATTGCTTTGTCTAAAGCTGTTCAGATTGAGCCTGATTTTGAAGTTGGGGAAGAAGTTGCAGAGGAAGTCAAATTGGGAGATTTCGGAAGAAGAAACGTGCTTTCGCTTCGCCAAAACTTGATTTCAAGAATTCTTGAATTAGAGAAAGATCATATCTACAAGAAATACAAAGAGCGTATTGGTGATATCATCACCGGTGAGGTGTATCAAGTATGGAAACGTGAGATTTTAGTCCTAGATGATGAAGGAAACGAATTGATTCTTCCTAAACAAGAACAAATCCCTTCAGACTATTTCAAAAAAGGAGAACAAGTACGCGCTGTTGTAGCACGGGTTGATTTAAGAAATAATAGTCCAGTAATTGTATTGTCAAGAACGGCTACAGAATTCCTAGAGCGTTTATTCGAGCTTGAAGTTCCTGAAGTGTTTGACGGTTTAATTACAGTTAAGAAGATTGTTCGAGAACCTGGTGAACGTGCTAAAGTAGCCGTTGAATCTTATGATGATCGAATTGATCCAGTAGGAGCTTGTGTTGGAATGAAAGGGGCGCGTATTCACGGTATCGTTCGTGAATTGAAAAATGAAAACATTGATGTAATTAACTTTACAAATAATGATAAACTGTTCATTCAACGTGCACTATCTCCTGCAAAAATCACATCTATTGAATTGGATGAAGAAAACGGCAGAGCAGATGTGTATTTGAAAACAGATCAAGTTTCTTTAGCTATTGGTAAAGGCGGACATAATATCAAATTAGCGGGACGTTTAACAGGTTATGAAATTGATGTTTACCGTGAAGGTGCAGAGGATATTGAAGATGTGGATTTAGAAGAGTTCTCTGATGAAATCGAAGCTTGGGTGATAGCTCAGCTTAAAGCGATTGGATTGGATTCTGCAAAATCAGTGCTGGAATTGGACATGAGCGAATTGATCAGAAGAACTGATTTAGAAGAAGAGACGGTTGAAGATATCATGCGAATCCTAAAAGCAGAGTTTGAGGAATAAGTTAATTGTTTTTTTAGAAACTAATAATAGAGTTTTAACGTAATAACGTTTACTTTAAAGGCAGAAAAGTAAGAATACAGAATGGCAGGTAAGGCAAAAAGGTTGAATAAGGTAGCAAAAGAGTATAACATTAGTATATCTACTATTGTTGAATTCTTAAATACCAAAGGTATCGAGATTGATTCGAAACCAAACACTAAAATTGAGGTGGATATCCTCAGTGTGCTGGATGAAGAATTTGCAGAAGACAAAGAAGCAAAGCAGAATTCAGAAAGTGTTGGTTTAAGCCGCGAAAAGCGCGAATCGATATCGTTACGTGATATGAAAAAGTTTGCAGAGAAACCGGCAGATGACGAAGATGACGAGGATGACGAGGTCGAAACTCCTGAACCTGAAGTAGAGGTTAAGGTGGAGACCCCTGTGGTCAAAGAAGAGGTGCCAGTTGAGGTTCAGAAGAAAGAAGATCCAGTTGAAGAGGTGAAAGAAGTGCCTGTTGCTGAGGAACCGAAAGAAGCTCCTGAAGTCAATGAGGAGAAGTCAGCTGCGGATGAAGCGAAGAAACCTTCTGTTGTCGGTAAAATTGATTTGGATGTCATCAATCAAAAAACCAGACCTGCCAAAAAGAAGAAGGAAGAAAAGCCAGCTGCTAAAGAAGAGCCTGTTGCTAATAAGGAAGAAAAATTAGCAGAAAAACCAGCTGCTGAAAAAGCTCCAGAAGAGAAAAAGGAAAAAGCTGTTAGGCCTGAAGAAATTGCAACTATTAAAGCAAGCTCACAGAAATTAAGCGGACCGGTAGTTGTTGGTAAAATTGTCCTTCCTGTAGAAAAGGAAAAATCAGATAGTAATTCGCGTAAGAAACGTAAGCGAATTAAAAAGGTTAACGTTGAACAGCAAGCCACCCGAAATAAAGGGAAAAAAGGTAACCCAAGTAGTAATCGCAAGGATAAGCCGCAGGTTACTGAAGCGGAAATCCAAAAGGAAATCAAAGAAACACTTGCAAGGCTGCAAGGTGGAAATAAGAGAAAAGGAGCATCTTATCGTCGTGAAAAACGACAAAACGTTGCTGATAAAAGAGCAGAAGAGCTCGAACAAGAAGAGCTGGACAAAAGCATCTTGAAGATCACAGAATTCGTAACGGTTTCAGAATTGGCCAATATGATGCATGTGAATTCAACAGAGGTTATAGCAGCTTGTATGGGACTCGGAATCTTCGCATCAATTAACCAGCGTTTAGATCGAGAAACAATTGAATTAGTCGCTTCTGAATTTGCTTACGAGGTAGAGTTTATATCTGCCGATGTGCAAGAAGCAATTCTTGAAGAAGAGGATAATGAAAGTGATTTATTGCCAAGACCACCGATTGTTACCGTAATGGGACACGTTGATCACGGTAAAACTTCGTTATTAGATTACATCCGTTCTGCTAACGTGATAGAAGGCGAGGCCGGAGGAATTACACAGCATATTGGTGCATACTCAGTGGAAACCAAAGGTGGAAAGCGAGTAACGTTCTTAGATACACCAGGTCACGAAGCCTTTACAGCGATGCGTGCTCGTGGTGCTCAGGTAACGGATATTGCTATTATCATTGTTGCTGCGGACGATGACGTTATGCCGCAAACGAAAGAGGCAATAGCTCATGCACAAGCTGCTGATGTGCCAATTGTATTTGCTATCAACAAAATTGATAAGCCTGGAGCAAATCCTGACAAAATAAAAGAACAACTTTCCGGAATGAATATTCTTGTTGAAGAATGGGGTGGTAAATTCCAATCGCAAGAAATCTCAGCGAAGAAAGGTTTAAATATTGAAGAGCTGCTTGAAAAAGTATTGCTTGAGGCTGAAATGCTAGAATTAAAAGCGAATCCAAATAAACGTGCCGTGGGTACAGTTGTGGAATCGCAATTAGATAAAGGAAAAGGTTATGTGACAACAGTACTCGTTTCGGCTGGTACATTAAAAGTCGGTGACCCAATTATAGCAGGACAAAATCACGGTAGAGTAAAAGCTATGCATAACGATAAAGGTATGCGTGTCGAAGTTGCCGGTCCTTCTACTCCTGTTTCAATCTTAGGTTTTAACGGCGCTCCAAGTGCGGGTGATCAGTTTAACGCCTTATTGGATGAGAAGGAAGTTAGACAGATCGCTTCTAAACGAGAGCAGCTTAACCGAGAACAAGGATTTAGAGCGCAAAAGAAATTGACGTTGGACGATATCGGAAAACGAATCCAAATTGGAGACTTCCAAGAATTGAACCTGATTGTAAAAGGGGATGTGGATGGATCCGTAGAAGCTGTATCCGATTCATTATTGAAATTGTCAACTGAGAAAATCCAGGTGAATGTAATTCACAAAGGAGTCGGTCAGATTTCTGAAGCAGACGTTACATTGGCTTCAGCATCGGATGCGATCATTATTGGTTTCCAAGTTAGACCTTCAGCCATTGCAAGAAAAGCAGCTGAACGCGAAGGAATTGATATTCGATTGTACTCAGTGATCTACAAAGCTATTGAAGAGATCGAAGAAGCAATGAAAGGAATGTTGGCACCAGAATTCAAAGAAGAAGTACTGGGCACAGCAGAAATCCGAGAGACATTCAGAATTTCGAAAGTCGGAACCATTGCAGGTTGTTTCGTTACAGAAGGTAAACTACTCAGAAATGCAAAAGTTCGAGTTATCCGAGATGGTATTGTAAAATACGACGGGGAACTAGGATCATTAAAACGATTTAAAGATGACGTTAAAGAAGTCAAAGTCAACTACGAATGTGGATTGAACATTGACAAGTATAACGATCTAAAAGTTGGAGACGTAATCGAAGCTTACCACGAAGTAGAAGTGGCACCGAAACTCTAAGCATAACTACGAACAACAAAAAACCCGTCATGACGGGTTTTTTATATCCAATAATTTTATAAAATATTTTACTCAGTAACCGTTTCGCTCGGTAAAGGGGGTAACTGAATTTTGTCTTCAACAACAACTGCCGTTGGGAAATATGCTAATAACTCACTCTTAAGCGCCTCAGCCTCCAAACGCGTCCTAAAATTTCCGACCCGAACCCGATAATTAGGAGCCACATACTCAACATAAGCCTTATGTTCATTGTAACGAGCTAGAAAATTCGCCTTCTGTTGCGCTACTTTTGTCTTGTCTTGATCAAAGAAAACGACAATACGATAACCGTCAATCTGTATGCCCTCCATCGTTTCCTCTCCCGTTCGAACAAATTCGCTGATCTTGTCAATCCTCGAATCTTGATGTAAGGTCACCTTGCCTTTCTGAGCGCCAAACTGTAGTTCTACATGTTTTACCTTGTTGGTGTCCTTTTTCTGAGCAGGAAAAGTCATCCAATCTTCTTGTCCTTGTGCAAGGTGCTGCGCACCAAAAACACATAACATGAATGCTGTGTATTTTAATCGATTCAATCTCATTGTTTTGCAAATTTAAAAAAATCACCTTTGTGATGATTTAAAATGTCCTATTCTTTCTACCATTTTTATCATTCAGCACCTACAAATTATTATGCTATAAGACTTTGCGATTATTCGGCTATTTAGAATCATTTTAAATTAACACAAATGAGTCTAAAAAATCTGCCAAGGCCTAGGCTTAAACTGACTTTGTGCTAATTTTGTGGGAGATTCAGTATCCTATACTGATCGAAAAAAGGAATAAAATTTTTCAAATGAAAATAAAAACTTTGTTCATCTCCAACAAAATCAAGCACTTAGCTTTATTAGCAGTTGCTGTTTTCTTCTTTACTCACAATGTTCATGCCGTTCAAGACGACTCAGCTGCAGAATCTGCAGATGCACCAGCGTTAGATGAGGAATTGGGTAAGAAACTATTCAACAATAACTGTGCGGCATGTCACTTTCCTGATAGGGATATGACAGGGCCTGCATTGCAAGGTGCGCGTGAGCGTTGGATTGACAACTCTACTGAAGAGAATTTTTACAAGTGGGTTAAAAATTCAAATGCGGTCATATCTGCTGGAGACAGTTATGCAAATCAGTTGTATAAAGACTGGAACGGGGTTGCCATGCCGGCACAGAACGTTTCGGATTCTGATATCGATAATATCTTTTATTATGTAGATAATTATGAGACTCCACCACCGCCAACTGGAACTGTTGCTGCAACTGGTCCCGTAGTTGTTGAAGAATCTTCTTCGTTATACTGGTGGCTATTAGCTGGCTTAATGCTAGTTGTAATTTTTGTAGTTGGTGGCGTTCGTGGAAACTTATCAGCGCTAAAGCGAGATCAAGACGGTATTCCTCAACCAGAGCAATTAACGATTGGGCAGTCTGGTCGTAAATGGGCTTGGGAGAACAGAGGTTGGTTCGGAGTTACGGTATTCATAGTAGTCATTTTGTTATTAGCAGGTGGGATGGTGAAGTTGTTGGATATCGGAGTATATGAAAACTACAAGCCAGAACAACCCATTGCATACTCACACGAATTGCACGCAGGTGAACTGGGCATAGATTGTAAATACTGTCACAATGCCGTAACAAAATCGAAGCATGCAACAATTCCTTCGGTGAATGTTTGTATGAACTGTCATAAAACAGTTGCTGAAGGACGCTCGGAAGAAGGTACAGCAGAAATCGCTAAGATTTATGAAGCAGCTGGATGGGATCCAGCAATCAAGCAATATACTGGTGATACTGATCCGATCAAATGGGTGAAAGTACACAACTTGCCAGATCACGTTTATTTTAATCACTCACAGCACGTTGTTGCAGGTGGTGTTGATTGTAAGCAGTGTCACGGCAATATGAAGAAAGAAACGGTTGCTCGTATCATGTCAACAGAGGACTTAAACAATGTTGGTGTTACGGATGACGATTATGATCAGAATAGTGTGAAATTCACGAAACCAACCTTAACTATGGGATGGTGTATCGAATGTCACCGTGAGTCAAGTGTTGATTTAGCAGGTGCCGAAACAGGTAGCTACTACAATGTTATTCACGAGAGATTATTAAGAGATAAGACAACTTACCAGCGTTACCTGGAAGATGATGTGGTGACGGTTGCCGAGTTAGGCGGACTGGAATGTGGAAAATGTCACTACTAATATTAAGATTAAAGAGGCTTATATATAGATATGGGAACAAATAAGAAATACTGGAAAGGTCTTGATGAATTGAATGAAACGCCGGAGTTTGTAGCTTCAGCGAAGAATGAATTCCCTCAAGAGTTAAGTGTTGACCAATTTTTAGCTGAGGATAAAGTCAAAGAATCATCAACCGGGCGTAGAGATTTTCTTAAATTTCTAGGTTTCAGTGTGGCTGCTGCAACAGTTGCAGCTTGTGAGGCACCGGTAGTTAAGGCGGTTCCTTATGCGGTTAAACCAGAAGATGTAACACCTGGTGTTGCAAACTGGTACGCTTCATCATATTATGATGGTGAGACTTATGCTAGCATTATGGTGAAGACCAGAGAAGGTCGTCCAATCCATATTAAAGGAAATAAAAACAACGGGTTTACAAAAGGTGGAACGAATGCACGAATTATTGGTTCGGTTCTTTCACTTTATGATGGTGAGCGTTTAACGGCTCCTCAAGCTGGAGGCGCAGAAGCATCATGGTCATCTGTTGATAAGGATATCATGAACAAACTTAAAGCTGCTGCCAACAGTGGTAAAAAAGTTGTTCTATTATCAAATACAGTAATCAGTCCATCAACACGTGAGATTATCGCTGAGTTTAAGCGATCATTGGGTGGTGGAGAGCCTGCAGTTGAGCCAATGGCTGCTGCAATTGCTCAAGGTGTTGCTGCTGTTGATAGCATAGCCGCTGCGAATATTGCTGCTGTTGTTCCCGCAGTAAGTGATGATTCAAATATTCAGCATGTTCAATATGACGCTGTATCTTATAACGGAATTAGAGAAGCTAACCTCGAATCATTCGGTAAACGTGTGATTCCTGATTATGACTTCACAAAAGCGAAAACAGTAGTAAGTATTGCTGCCGATTTCTTTAATTCTTGGGTAATGCCAACTCAATTCATGCCTGATTATTTGGCAACAAGAAATCCGGATGGTGAGTGGATGTCTCGTTTACACCAGTTCGAATCAAATATGTCGATCACTGGTTCAAATGCAGATGCAAGAACTCAAATTAAACCTTCTGAACAAGGTAAGGTCGCTGCTCTTATTTTAAAAGAGGTAAGCGGTACGTCTGTTGCAGGTGTTGATACAGCATCGTTGCCAGAAGCAGTTCAAAATAGCGTAAAAGCTGCAGCTAAAGAATTGAAAGCTAATAAAGGCGAATCAATCGTAGTGGCAGGTTCAAATAGAAAGTCTGTTCAAGTAATCGTAAATGCGATTAATGATGCGTTAGGAAACTATGCGTCGACAATTAACTTGAACAATCCAATCGAACTCCATATGTCGGAAGACGCGAAGATGGATGCGTTGGTTAAAGATATGAATGCAGGGAAAGTTGGTGCAATCGTAATGTGGGACACCAACCCAGCTTATTCATACAAAAATGCAGAAGGATTCAAAGCTGGTTTAGCGAAGGTTGGAACGAAAGTTTCGATGGCACGATACGCAGATGAAACAGCCTCTCTTTGTGATTATATCGCTCCAGCTAGTCATGCACTAGAACAATGGGATGATTTTAATCCAAAAATGAATCACTATTCATTATCACAGCCAACTATTCGACCACTTCATGATACTCGCCCTGTGGCAGAATCATTGATGGTGTGGGCAGGAATGGCTGAACATGCTGGTAAAGACAGTAAAAACTATTACGATTATATCAGAGGAATCTGGAAGAAGTGGGGCTTTGCGGCTCAAAACACGTATGCAGATTTCCACACATATTGGTCGGCAATGGTTCACCAAAGTTGTGGTGAAGACATGCCAGTAGCTGCAACAGCAGTTTCTTTCAATGGTAATTTGAACGCTGCTGGAAAGGCTGAAAAAGGAATTGCATCAGGAGAATGGGAGATTTCATTCTACCAAAAAGCTGGTATCGGAACAGGTATCCACGCGAACAACCCTTGGTTGCAAGAACTTCCAGATCCAGTATCAAAAGTGACGTGGGACAACTATGTAACCATGGCACCATCTGATATGGATGCTAAAGACTTTAATAAAGGTCTTGGACAAGAACAACAGCAAAATGTGGTGAATGTAACTGTTGGTGATTCAACAGTGAAATTACCAGTTTACCCGCAACCTGGTCAAACACCAGGTACTATCGGTATCGCATATGGATATGGTCGTGGTGAAGGCGGTGAAGCGATTGGAAAATCAGCTTACCAACAAGCCGGAGCATACGGGGAAGCTTCTAAGGATTTGATTGGAGCGAATGCCTTCAAAATTGCACCGGCTGGAGCAAACGAAGCATTTTCTGCAACTGTTGCTGATGCTGGAGAAAAGTACATTTTAGCATGTACTCAAACACATGCTACTGTAATGGCGCGTAACTCTATTATGAAAGAGACGACGCTTGATATTTATAAACACAAAGATGCTTCTGCATACAACCATAGACATACATTGCACACAGGTTGGGAACATGAAGAAAAACTTACAGAAGAGTTTGACTTATGGGAATCTCACCCAGTTGAAGAAGTAGGTCATAGATGGGGAATGTCGATTGATTTGAACCTTTGTGTTGGTTGTGGAGCATGTGTTGTTGCTTGTGGATCTGAAAACAACGTACCTGTTGTTGGACGTGATGAAGTAAGAAGAGGCCGTGAAATGCACTGGTTGCGTATCGACCGTTATTATGCTTCTGACGATGAAGCAACTGTGGGTACAAGAAACCCTGATGATTTTGATGAAAACGGATTTGATGGCTTGAAAAAGCCTGCTGATAATCCGAAAGTAGCATATATGCCAATGATGTGTCACCACTGTAACCACGCTCCGTGTGAAACGGTTTGTCCGGTTGCTGCAACTACACACTCAAATGAAGGCTTAAATATGATGACGTACAACAGATGTATCGGTACACGTTATTGCGCAAATAACTGTCCTTACAAAGTACGTCGTTTTAATTGGTTTAACTATCCTTCTTACCGCAAGTTCTCTGAAGTAAATCCTGCACAGGATGATCTAGGACGTATGGTATTGAACCCAGATGTTGTGGTTCGTACAAGAGGTGTAATGGAAAAATGTTCATTCTGTATCCAAAAAATCCAGTCTGGTAAATTAACAGCGAAGAAAGAAGATCGTCCAGTAATGGATGGCGAGGTAGCAACAGCATGTGCTGATGCATGTCCTGCTAACGCGATTACTTTCGGAGATTGGAACGATCATGATTCGGTAATCCGCAAGGAAACTGAAGATAAGCGTTCTTACCAAGCACTAGAAGAAATTGGTGTTAAGCCGAATGTATGGTACAAAGTGAAAGTGAGAAATGAGGAGAATGCTGAATTAGCAGGTATCCAAACAGCTCATGGACATGGTGGTGGACACGGAGATGATCACGGAGATGGTGAACATGATAATGGAGACGGACATGGCAATGGCGGTGGAACGGACCAAGATGGTGGTCACGGAAACGGAAGCGGAGGAGATAACCACGAAGCACATTAAGAAAGAATAAAATTTTTTTGATAATACTAAATCAAAGCGAATGCACAAGGAATCTGCGATTAGAGAACCGTTAATTTTAGGTCACAAGACCTATCACGACATTACGGAAGACGTCTGCCGATCTATTGAAGGTAAAGCTCCAAAAACCTGGTATATCCTTTTTGGTATTGCCCTTTTATTAGGTTTATACGGGGTCGGTTGTGTTTTATACCTCCTAGGTACTGGTATCGGAACATGGGGTTTAAATAAAACCGTTCAATGGGCATGGGATATTACTAACTTCGTTTGGTGGGTTGGTATCGGACACGCTGGAACGTTAATTTCGGCCGTACTGTTACTCTTCAGACAAAGATGGAGAATGGCCATTAACCGTGCTGCAGAAGCAATGACAATCTTCGCTGTATTTATGGCAGGTTTGTTCCCGTTAATTCACATGGGTCGTCTATGGGTAGGTTACTGGGTAATGCCAATTCCGAACCAATTCGGTTCGCTTTGGGTAAACTTTAACTCACCGCTTCTTTGGGATGTATTTGCCATTTCAACTTATTTATCAGTAGGTTTTGTATTCTGGTACATTGGTCTTTTACCCGATTTTGCAACTATTCGTGACCGTGCTAAACACCCCGTCTCGAAGAAAATGTATTCTATTCTTTCATTTGGATGGTCTGGTAGAGCGAAACATTGGAACCGCTTTGAAATTGTTTCATTGGTATTAGCAGGTTTAGCAACACCACTCGTATTCTCAGTACACTCGATTGTTTCATTTGACTTTGCCACTTCGGTAATTCCTGGTTGGCATACCACGATCTTCCCGCCTTATTTCGTTGCAGGTGCAGTATTCTCTGGATTCGCAATGGTACAAACAATTATGTTGATTGTACGTAAAGGATTAAAGCTTGAAGCTTACTTGCATACAAAGCACATAGAGTACATGAACATCGTGATCATGGTTACGGGGTCAATCGTAGGTGTAGCGTATCTTACAGAGCTTTTCATCTCTTGGTACTCTGGAGTTGAATATGAATCTTATGCATTCATCAACCGTGCAACTGGACCATATTGGTGGGCTTATGCATCAATGATGACGTGTAACGTAATCTCTCCACAGTTAATGTGGTTCAAAAAGTTAAGAACAAGTTTATTGTTTACATTCTTCATTTCAATTGTGGTAAACATTGGTATGTGGTTCGAGCGTTTCGTAATTATCGTTACTTCACTACACCAAGATTATTTACCTTCTTCTTGGAGTATGTTCCACCCGACTTGGGTTGATATAGGAATCTATATCGGAACAATCGGATTGTTCTTTGTATTCTATTTAGCATTCGCAAGATACTTCCCGGTATTGCCAATTGCTGAATTAAAAACAATTTTGAAAATTTCTGGTGAATCCTATAAAAATGGTTCAGCTCCAGAAAGACCAACTCCTGCACCAGTTGTGGCGGCAGCAGAAGCGCCTGTGGTAGAACAAGTGGTAACTGAGGCTCCAGTTGCAGAAAGTGCGTCTGAAGCAAAAGAAGAAATCTCAGAAGAAGAAAAGCAAAACCGAATCTCTAGTCTTATAGAAAAATTGGGTGCTGGTTCTGCTGATGCAAAGGATGATCTTAAATTAATTAGTGGTGTCGGTCCAAAATTGGAAGGAACACTTAACGACATTGGAATCTATACTTTCGAGCAAGTAAGTAAGATGACTAAAGAAGAGTATGGCCTGTTGGATTCTATTACTGGAACATTCCCAGGTCGTGCTGAAAGAGATAATTGGGCTGAACAAGCTAGTAACCTAATGAATAAATAAGAATCACATGGCTGACAGAGTAATATATGCAATGTACGATGATGATGAAGTACTAATGGATGGTGCCAAGAAATTGGTGTCTGAAGGTGTTCACATTACTGACGTGTTTTCTCCATTTCCGATTCACGGAATTGATCCGATTATCGGTGTGAAACACACGCGTTTGGGAATTGTCTCATTTATGTTTGGATTGTTGGGAATGACACTAGCTGTTATTGGATTCAAATATTTTATGATTGATGACTGGCCAATGAATATTGGTGGTAAACCAAACTTTAGCTTGTTAGAGAATTACCCATCGTTTGTACCGATTACATTCGAATTCACGGTATTATTCGCGGCACACGGTATGGCCTTGACGTATTTGTTAAGAAACAAAACTTTACCAGGGATGCCTGCAGATAATCCCTATCCAAGAACAACGGATGATCGTTTTGTAATGGAGATTCGTTTATCAGATAACACGAAATTCAGTGCTGATGAATTACACACGAAAATCAAAACAACGGATATAGTTGAAATTGAAGAAAAGGACTACGTAGTTGTAAAGTAGAGAAATTATAACTTTCAGACTTGATCTGAAAAAAGATAAAAAGCATGAAACGGAAAACGTTTAAATTTTTAACAGTAGCAGCATTCATCACAACAGGAGCTTTAGTCTCTTGTGTGGCTGACCACAACTCACCTGGGTTGGAGTACATGCCTGACATGTATCGCTCGCCAGCTGTTGAAGCCTATGTGGATTATGGCGAAGTAGATGGTGTATATGACGAAGAGGCGCAGAAAATGGTTGAGGAGAAATTTTCTTATATACCACCAGTTGGAACTGTTCCTTATCAAGGTGAAGATGGATTTTTAGCCCCGTATAATCACGGTGGACCAATTGGAGTTGATAAGACGCATGGTTTGTTCGAAGTAGCTCAAGATACTGCCGGTCGTGATGGAGCAAAGAATGACGTAAACCCAATTGCATGGTCAGAAGACGTTGTAAAAGAGGGTAAAGTCTTATTCGAAAGATTTTGTATTCACTGCCATGGTGAAAAGGGTGACGGTCAAGGTTCTGTTATTACAAATAGTAATGGAAAGTATCCAACACCTGGTCCATACAAAGCAGAATTGACTTCTGGCGAAATCTTCTACACAATTACATACGGTAAAAATGCTATGGGGTCACACGCATCGCAAGTTAACCCGGTGGAAAGATGGAAACTGGTTCATTATGTTGAAAAACTAATAGGTAAAGAACAAGGACCTGCAGCTGCTGAAGCTGGAGCTGAAGAAGGAATGGAAGAAGGAGCAGCTGAAGGAAAAGAGGGAATGCAAGGCGTTGATGGCGACAACCAAGGAGTAGAAGAGGCACATGAAGATGGGGCTGATCACTAAAAATTATTAATAAAAGAAAAGTAAGGTACATGGAATTTCAAATTTCAGCTAGAGCGAAAAAGACAATTTTCGGGGTTATAGGTGTCGGTGTACTGGCATTCATAATCGGTGTAGTTCAAAATAGCGGAACCGATCAGTTCATGACAAGGTTGTTCTCCAACCTCCTCATTGACGGATTCTTCTTCTTTGCTATTGCATTGGGAGCTTTATTCTTCCTTGCATTGCAGTATGCTACAGAAACAGGATGGTCAGTTGCCATCAAACGTGTTGTTGAAGGGGTTGCATCTTACGTTCTAGTAGGAGCCGGAATTCTATTGGCACTTTTCTTAATCTTCACATTTACAGACGGTGGATGGTTCGGAACTGAGGTTCATGGACATCACATTGGTCACATTTACGAATGGATGGACCCTGCATTGAGCGATGTAGATAATATGAATTATGATAAGCTTGTAGCGAATAAAGCTCCGTTCTTAACAAAATGGTTCTTCTGGATTGTAACAATCTTATACATGACTGTTTATATCTGGTTTTACAAAGGTTTTAGAAAGAGAAGTTTACAAGAAGATAATGAGGGTGGAACAAAATTACACTACAAGAACTTCGCAAAAGGAGCATTGTTTTTGGTATTGTTCGGATACTTCAGTTCAACTTCTTCTTGGCACTGGTTAATGTCGGTAGATCCTCACTGGTTCTCTACTTTATACGGATGGTATGTGTTCGGTGGAATGTGGTGTACAGCAATGGTAACAATCATGTTGGTGACGCTATACCTAAAGAGAAAAGGGCATTTGCAAGTCGTTAACGACAGTCACATTCACGATATAGGTAAATGGGTGTTCGCGCTTAGCTTCCTTTGGTCGTATTTATTTTTCTCTCAATTTATGCTTTATTGGTACGCAGATATTCCTGAAGAGGTAATCTACTTCCATGAGCGTATTGAAAACTACAAATTCATTTTCTGGGGTATGTTCATGATTAACTTCATTGTTCCTATGCTCTTATTGATGTCTGATAGCGCTAAGCGTAATGCAGGTATCTTAATGACAGTTTGTGTTATCATCATCATAGGACACTGGGCTGATGTATACATGCTAGTTACGCCAGGTACAATGGGCGAGCACGGATCAATCGGATTTATGGAAATAGGACTCTTTATGGCATTTGCCGGATTGTTTGTCTATTTGATCATGAATACATTGACAAAGGCTCCATTGGTTCCTCAGAACCACCCATATTTGGACGAAAGTAAACACCACCATATTTAATAGTATCGAGATCAAAAGAATTTAGAAATGGGAATGAAATTAGTTGTTTTAATCGTAGTTGTGTTAGCGGTAATCGCTGTAGCACAGATCATGCGTGTATACGAACTTTCCACGCAAATTAGAGGAAAGCGTGAAGAAGACGTAGATCTAAGAACCAACAATATAAATGCCTCCTTAATGATGGTGTTCTTATTGGTTTTCTTTGGATCATTGTTTTATATGATGATTGAGTATGGCGCAGGTTTAATGCCGGTAGCTGCCTCAGAAATTGGAGCGGATATTGATTGGTTATACGCTGTTAACTGGTGGATTGTAATCGCAGTTTTCTTGTTCACAAACGCATTATTATTTGGGTTTGCATGGAAATATGCATACCATCCAGATAAAAAGGCGCATTGGTTTCCACATGACAATAAGTTAGAAATGATCTGGACGGTTGTTCCAGCAGGTGTGTTAGCTGTAATTATCATTTTAGGTTTGATGACTTGGAATAAGATTACGGGTGAGCCATCTGATGATGCCATGATCGTCGAAATATACGGTAAGCAATTTAACTGGACGGTTCGTTACTCAGGTGATGATAACAAGTTGGGTTATGCTGATTATAAATTAGTCGGTACTGCCGAGGATGCAGATCGCCAAATGACTTATCCAAATGAGTTAGGTGTTGTTACTAAGAACAGTATCAACTGGGGGATCTACAGAATCAATAGCGAAATTAGCGGTTTGCATTCAGAGCTTGAAAAAGAGGCGAATGGCGAAACGGTATTTTCAGAGGCTGGTTTAAAAACGCGTATTGCAAAGGTTGAAAAATTAGAGCGTATTCGTGAAAGAATGTTAGATATGGAAGGCATGTATGGAGATTCAATCGATGCATGGGCTCAGGATGATTTTATTACGAAGGAACTTGTACTAATCAAAGGACAAGAATATCAGTTCATATTAAGGTCACAAGATGTTTTACACTCAGCGTATTTCCCACATTTCCGAGCGCAGATGAACTGTGTTCCTGGTTATCGTACAACATTACGAGTTAAACCAACGATGACAACACAGGAAATGAGAGATGAAGTGGGAGATCAGGAATTCAACTACATCTTATTATGTAATAAGATTTGTGGTGTGTCACATTATAATATGAAGATGCCGGTGCGTGTAGTAGCTGACTCTTCTGAATTCATGAATTGGGTTACGGAAGCAGGAAACTCATACCCGGCATTAGCTGATACGCTTCTTGCTCCTTCTACAATTGATAAGAAACGAATGGAAATGCCTGCTCCAGCGCACCACGGTGACGGACATGGAGATGAGCATGAGGAAGGACACGGAGAAGAGGGTCATGATGATGAAGGTCATCACGAAGAAAATGAACATCACTAAGAATTAGAATACAAAAACACGATATTAAATAGATAATTATGTCAGCAGCAGCTCATACTGATCACGGACATCACCACAAGGAGAGTTTTATAACAAAATACATCTTCTCACAAGATCACAAGATGATTGGAAAGCAATTTCTCATCACGGCGATCTTCATGGCAATTGTGGCGGTTCTCCTTTCTATTCTTTTCAGAATCCAATTGGCATGGCCAGGTGAAAGTAATAGTGTATTATCATTTTTCCTAGGAGATACTTGGGCACCAGATGGTATATTAGATCGAGGTATGTACCTTGGCTTGGTAACAATCCACGGTACCATCATGGTATTCTTTGTATTGACAGGTGGTTTATCAGGAACGTTCAGTAACTTACTTATTCCACTTCAAGTTGGAGCCCGTGATATGGCGTCAGGCTTGTTGAATATGATTTCTTACTGGTTATTTTTCCTTTCAAGTATCTTAATGTTATACTCACTGTTCTTAGAAACAGGACCTGCTTCTGCCGGTTGGACGATTTATCCTCCACTTTCAGTATATGAAGAAGCAATTCCAGGTTCAGGTGCAGGTATGACAGTTTGGTTATTATCAATGACGGTTTTTATCGCTTCTTCTTTATTAGGAAGTTTGAACTATATCGTAACAGTATTAAACTTGCGTACAAAAGGGATGAAGATGACACGTCTTCCTTTAACAATTTGGGCCTTCTTTGTAACGGCTGTAATTGGTGTTTTATCATTCCCTGTGCTTGTATCAGCAGTTGTACTAATGT
This sequence comes from Crocinitomix sp., assembly GCA_030836155.1. Taxonomy (GTDB): domain Bacteria; phylum Bacteroidota; class Bacteroidia; order Flavobacteriales_D; family Crocinitomicaceae; genus Crocinitomix. The sequence goes on along the minus strand of JAURQI010000119.1, from coordinate 1,655 downwards.
TGATGGATAGAACCTTAGGAACTAGCTTCTATGTGAACGATACAATTATCGGAGGAGAGATTCTTGAGCAATCAGGCGGATCACCAATTCTTTACGAACACTTATTCTGGTTCTTAGGACACCCTGAGGTATATATTGTATTATTACCTGCTTTGGGTCTAACTTCAGAAATTGTCTCAACAAACGCACGTAAACCAATCTTTGGTTACCGAGCAATGATCGGATCGATTCTAGCAATTGCATTCTTATCATTTATTGTATGGGGTCACCACATGTTTATTTCAGGAATGAATCCTTTCCTTGGTGGTGTATTCGTATTTACAACCTTGTTGATTGCAATTCCTTCTGCGGTAAAAGTATTTAACTACATCACGACACTATGGAGAGGTAGTATCCGTTTCACACCGGCTATGTTATTCTCGATTGGTCTAGTATCATCGTTTATCACGGGGGGTGTAACAGGTATTATCCTTGCTGATTCTGCTTTGGATATCCAAGTACACGATACTTATTTTGTAGTGGCGCACTTCCACGTTGTAATGGGTCTATCAGCAATCTTCGGAATGTTTGCCGGAGTTTATCACTGGTTCCCTAAGATGTATGGAAGAATGATGAACTCTAAACTAGGAATGGTTCACTTCTGGTTGACACTCGTTTCTGCTTACGGTGTATTCTTCCCAATGCACTTCGTGGGTATTGGTGGAGCACCAAGACGTTATTATGATTACAGTGTATTCGAAGGATTCTATAAAGAACAATTTGATATGATTATGGATCTAAACGTGGTGATTACAATATTTGCAATCATTGGAGGTCTTGCTCAAATCGTATTCTTATTTAATTTCTTCTACAGCATCAGACGCGGTCAGAAAGCTGTTCAGAATCCATGGAAAGGAAATACATTAGAATGGACAACTCCTGTTGAGCATATTCACGGTAACTGGCCTGGAGAGCTTCCAGAAGTTCACAGATGGCCTTATGATTACTCTAAGCCGGGCGCAGATGAGGATTATATTCCTCAAACGGTACCATTGGCTGAAGGTGAGCATGACCACTAAAAAGCATTTGATTATATTCAAGAAAAGCATCCGTCATAGACGGATGCTTTTTTGTTTTATATAGATTACCAGTATCTTTTTATTACTGTTTATAACTATCTACATGTTTCGCACTTGGACTAAGATTTTCAACCTATCTTTATCTCTAAATAAGATTGATTTGGATTCATTTGATTATAGAGACGAAGAGCAGTTTTCTCACGAAGAGGAATTAGATACCGTATTAAGGCCTAAATCCTTTGATGATTTTGCAGGTCAAAAAAAGGTAACTGAAAACCTTGGCATATTTGTAGAAGCAGCTAAAATGCGTCAAGAGTCATTGGATCATGTCCTATTGCATGGGCCTCCTGGTCTGGGTAAGACAACCCTGGCCAATATCATTGCCAATGAAATGGGGGTAGGAATTAAAATCACCAGTGGACCTGTTTTAGATAAACCTGGTGATTTGGCAGGACTCTTAACAAACCTCGAAGAAGGGGATGTCCTTTTTATTGATGAAATTCACCGCCTCAGTCCGGTTATTGAAGAATATTTATACTCTGCTATGGAGGACTTCATGATCGATATTATGATCGATACAGGTCCAAGTGCCAGAAC
>JAURQI010000118.1 GCA_030836155.1 Crocinitomix sp. | reverse complement strand
GTTTCTTGTTAAAATACGGATATTTTAATTGTTGATTATCAACACAAAATGGTGAATACCCTATAAAAACAGTAGAATAACGCTTTTTTATAGGCGGTATTTAATCTGCGATTAAGTCAATCGACAATAGATTAGAAGTTGTTGATAAAAACTTTCTTGGTAATGGTATAATTCAGATAGGACATGCGAATAAAATACACACCATTCGGCATGTTGTCTGCGTAAAGAAACTCTAATTTATCCTGACCTTCTGCATTGTAGGCTGTTTGTTTTACGACCTGTCCAGAAATATCCATGAGTTGAATATGAAAAGTTTGTTGAAGACCATGCTCTAATTTAATCTGAACCATCCTGTCTACCGGATTGACATATATATAATCTAACGTTGGGTTCGAATGATCTTGCATTCCAACAAAATATGTTGGCATAATAGCCTGCACACAGGTTTCATTATTTTCTGGATCTGAATCACCTGAGTGAAATTCTCCCGTATAAGATTCAACTCCAACTCCATAAACGACTGCACAAACGTCAATCGTGTCTCCAGACCCCCACAAAGGCCAGACTATAGGATTGTATATAGATCGTTCTTCCTCCGGATTAAAATCTTCTTCTAAAACAATACCTGAAACTAAACCAAGGTTCAATTCTTTATCATACTGCTCGTCATTGATAATATAGCCATACCAAATGGTATCTCCAGCTAGAATGGTGTTTTCGCCGTAATTCGTAATTGTAAATGAGCCAAAAAATGGATCGTCATCGACTATTGAGCCAGGGTCATATTCATTCCAAGTAGCTTTTACATCATATTGAGCCATACTACTATTGCCAATGATCAGCATCATTGCCGTCACTAGTAAACTATGTATTTTCCCTTGAATGCCCATATAATTCTTTTCCTAACTATCTGCAAAAATAATGCCTAGTAATTCTGTTATTTGTACTTAAAAACGGCATAAGCTCCGTTTTTACCAGACAAGAATACCATATTATCTTGGATCATACACGTATAATAACCACGATTGGTTAGTCGATGCCAATTATTTCCTTTATCAACCGAATAATACGTCCCCATTCTCCCAGAAGCAATTGTAATTCCACCGTCATTAGCTGACGTAATGATAGAGCAATAACCACCTAAACCTTCACTTCTATTTTCCCAATTTTCACCACCATCGTTGGTGTAAAAGCAAATTTTATCCTTGTATGTTGAATCTAAATAACTTCCACCAATAACTACACCTTCATTTTCTGACCAGAAATAGAGTGAATAGATACCAAATCCTTCTCCTGCCTTCATGGGGGTTTCAAAAACAGTCCAATTATTCCCTTTATCTTCACTTTTAAACAGTCTCGCCTTGCTTGCATTGCCTGTTCCGAAATAAACGGTTGAATCTCCTATGGTTTGAATACCTGATCCACTCGCTGCAAAACCGGCTTCATTAGGCAATGCTTTCGGCATTTGATTCGGTGTCAAGGCCTTCCAATTTCTGCCCATATTTTCTGTTCGTGCTAGAAAAAATCGACCACCAATAGGGTCTCCATATACTATCCCATAATTCTGGTCGCTTTCCCAATAATCTAAACCATCCAAAAACACGCCACTCGTATCAAAAACAATTTGACCACCTCCACCTCCAGGCGCAACTCCATATATCAATCCGTTTTCTCCCGAATTCATAAATAATGCGGCCCCGCCTGCTACAAATTCCATATCTCTAAAATCTTCGAACCCTTCAAAACTTTTTGTTTTGAGGACTTCTGGTGAAACCGTATCCAAGGTCATTACTGTGACTTGACCGCCTTTACCAGCCATACCAACATAATTCCCTGAAATATCTATGGCTCGTGAATGTGTTCCTTCGTTGGAATAACCAAAGAAAATGGTGTCAAATTCTAATACAGGTGCGGTGTTGCTAGTTGGTTTTAAATTTTTACACGAAACCACACTTAAAATGGTCATTAAGAATATTAAGCCATTAATCTTAAAAAAGCTTCGCTTGACTGTCATCCTCATCATCTTTTATTGGATTGCTCTTTTTCTTCTTATCGGTAAGGTCCCATTCCATTTCGATTGGCCCATCATCTTGTGCACCACCGTTTGTATCTTCTGTTTTAATTTCTAGCTCGTCGCTCTCCGCTGGTTTCTCTGGTTCTGGCCAAGGTTCTCCTCCATCAATTTCATGATTCAAGATAATTTCTTTAACCTTTAATTTGGTTAATTGATTCCCTTGAGATTTCATACCTTTCACATCAATGAACTCATTCAAATCAACTAGTTTATCAGGTAGATTTTTTGTTTCTTTTAGACGCTTATTGTAAACAATTTTTATTTCAGGCTTATATCCTGTAGAAACAACCTCAAGTCGAGAGTCTTCATGATCCGTAATAAACGATGTCTTTTTATCTGATTTAACCTCTACTAAAAAGCGTTTGACATAATGCAAATCCTTATCTCCATCAAAATAAACTGCACTTATCGGTCGGTCTGGATGCCACTTTTCAATGTGTATTAAATCGTCAGCAAATCGGTTGGATATATCAAAATTCGTTAATCGCAACTCACCCGATGCATATATGGTCAATAATTTATCGTCGCCTTTAAAGTCACCTAAGAATCTACCTCTTTCATCCACATTTAATCTACTAACGACATCATCCCACCAAATTTTTCGCGGTGCTAATGTTGATTCACCCACTTCTTTTTGAACGATTTTTGAAACGAGTTCTTTTGTAACACGATTACCACTTGCACCACGGCCTTTAATTAGCAAATCACCAAAATCAATATCAAAACGAATACGTTTTAAGTGAGGACGAGGACGTAATTGGACATTAACTATTTCTCTTTCTCCATTTGGATGAACGGAGAAATATTCCATCTTCGATCCTTTTGTTCCTTTGGTAATGTCATATTCTTTATCCCTGGTAATACTCTTCACCGCAAAACGCTTCATCATAGTCGGACCGCCTTCTGGTCCATCTCGGTAGATGAGATGATAAATGGTTCGTGTATCTCCTTTTTTCCAAATGCCGCAATAGATAATTCCTTTACCAACGAACTTTTTATCGCTGATACGTGTCACCATCATTTTACCCGTTTTGAAGAACACGATGATGTCATCGATATCACTACATTCAGCAATAAACTCATCTTTCTTTAATCCCCAACCGATAAAACCTTCTTTGCGGTTAACGTATAGTTTTTTATTGGCAACGATTACTTTCTTAGCCGAAATCGTATCAAATACTTTTATTTCTGTTTTACGCTCTTTACCAGCACCAAAACGTTTTTTCAAGTCTTTATAGTACTCTATTGCGAACTCAATCAAATTAGCTAAGTTTTCTTTCACCTTCGCCATTTCATCTTCTAATGAAGAGATATAATTATCCGCCTTGTCAGCATCGTGTTTTGTAATACGACGCATTCTTATTTCGAGAAGTTTTTTTACATCGTCATCCGTTATTTCACGAACAAGATGTTTAATATGTGGCTTTAGTCGCTCATGTGTTAGTACAATTGCTTCTTCATATGTTTTACCATCAAATTCAATGTAAATCTTCTGTTCTATAAATATCTTTTCCAAAGAAGCAAAATGCCAAGACTCTTGCAACTCACCCAATCGAATTTCTAACTCCTTTTTGAGCAATTCAACTGTATTATTAGTATTGATCTTTAGGATCTCGTTAACACTGAGGAAATGAGGTTTATGATCAAAAATCACCGAGCTATTTGGCGAAATTGACATTTCACAATTGGTAAAGGCATAAAGCGCATCCATTGATTTATCAGGTGAAACACCTGGCGCTAAATGGATCATAATCTCCACCTCCGCGGCGGTGTTATCCTCAACCTTTTTAATTTTAATCTTCCCTTTTTCGTTGGCTTTTAATATGGAGTCAATCAAACTCCCTGTTGTTGTTCCAAAGGGTATCTCAACGATTCTAAGCGTTTTAGAATCTACTTTTTCAATTTTAGCTCGGATGAGGACTTTCCCTCCACGTAAACCTTCATTATAATTCGTGAAATCAGCCATTCCCCCAACATCAAAATCAGGCAGGATATTGGTTTTCTTTCCGCGTAAAATATCAATAGAACCATCAATTAGCTCAATAAAGTTATGCGGTAAAATCTTACAAGCCATACCAACGGCAATTCCTTCAGCTCCTTGTGCGAGTAATAATGGAAATTTGATCGGTAACTGTACTGGTTCATTATTTCTTCCATCATAAGATGGTGACCAGTCTGTCGTTTTTGGGTTAAATACAACGTGACTTGCAAATTTGGATAAACGTGCCTCAATATATCTTGGTGCCGCCGCAGAATCTCCCGTGAGGGTATTCCCCCAGTTACCCTGCATGTCAATCAAGAGGTCTTTTTGACCAATTTGAACCAATGCATCACCAATGGAAGCATCTCCATGCGGATGATACTTCATCGTGTTCCCGATGATATTCGCTACTTTATTGTAACGTCCATCATCCATTTCTTTCATGGAGTGTAGAATTCTACGCTGAACAGGTTTTAATCCATCCGTTAATGCGGGAACAGCACGCTCAAGTATTACGTATGAAGCGTAGTCTAAGAACCAATCTTCATACATACCCGATAGTGGGGTGATTTCTCCTCCATCGTCTGCATTTTCTTCAGATGACTGCCCTTCTGCTCCACCAGAGGCAGATTCATCTTTTGGCTGTTCTTCTTCCGGATCTTGGTTTTCTTCTGACATAATTATTATTTACGCAACCAACAAAAATAATCAGAAGCTATGGAAGTTTAACATGGTCTTTTGATGAGTTATCAACATTTTGATTTTGACTTGTTAACGTTGATGGCTTCTACATTTGATTTATTTCGACTAGCGTTCGGCAATAAATATTTGATTATATTTTAGTCTATTTACGATTATTTTATCGTCAACTATTCGTATCTTTGTATTGGTAGGTAGAAGTATAAGTGAATGTTAAAAAAATACACCATGAAATACGCTAGCTACCTCGGTCAAGTAATTAAAAATCAAGGTTTTCCAAAATTAAACGAACGTGCAATCCAAGATTATTTTAATGTCATCTATCTAGAAGGCCAACTTGCTGCCTATAAGAAAATGAAATCTAAATTAAATAATGATGAGTTACATAAGTTTGAACTCGAACTTTTTAAACTCAATAATGGAATTACGAAAATAACGGGCAACCTGCCACCGAGGGAATTTTTACGCTTACTGATCAACAGAGAAAGAACCTAATTCTTATTCTGAAATAGTCACACAGTCATCAAAAGCATTAATTCCATCATCATTTGAATCATCATAAATGGCTAAATTAATGCAATAATTAAACGGTCCATCTTCGTACGGGAGGTCGATTGATCTAGCATAACCTAACAATGGATCTTTTAGGAAGTCTACCACTGTATCATTAAATCCAACAGCATTAACGACTACACGGATAGCGCTAGGCTCCAATCCAGGAACATTCTCATCAGGAATAATGACCAACAGTCGGGCTCTTATTTGCCCCAATTCGTTGGTGACTTGTTCAGCATTATCAATCACGTACCATTGATCTCCAGTATATTCACGATCATAGATATTATAATCTAATTGATCCGCCTCGTCTATTTTCTTGAGGCAGGCAGTTGATACCAAGATCAACATTAATATAAGAAGGGACTGCCCTATCCTATTTTTATTGCGAAACTGCATCCGTAAGGTGTGACATTAAATGAATACTTATCCTTAAAAGGACTCTCTTTATTGAAGGTTGGTTCTGTATACTCGCGTTTAAACTTTCGATAAGACCAAATGGTAGCACCGACAATTCCGACCGTCAGACCGGTACCAATAAAAAAACCAGTACG
>JAURQI010000117.1 GCA_030836155.1 Crocinitomix sp. | reverse complement strand
CCTATTAATATTATTAGCCATGTTCTCAGGAGCAAATGTGATGGCGCAAGAGGAACCAGATACAACACGATTTAAATTTGGCGGAATGGAAGTCATCATCGTCGGAAACGATACGACGATTGTAGAAGAAGGAAAAGAAGGTGAAGAGCCGAAGCAAAGATACGGAGGAGACATGACATACTGGAGTGGTTTTGAAGTAGGAGTAAACTTGCCTATGAATGGTGATTTTCAAAATACATTTGACTCACCGCACCTAGAAACAGATCCGTCTCAATCGTTTGTTTATAATTTCAACTTATTTGAACAACGCATCAAAATTTACAAAGATTATGTGGGTATTGTAACTGGTTTAGGGTTTACAAATAGTCGCTACGGCTTTAAAGACAACACGATGCGATTAGGTTTTGATAACGACTCAACATTTGGCTATTCTGACACCACTTTATTTAACGGTTTTACTAAAAACCAATTACGTGTCAATACATTCCGTGTTCCTGTTTTATTGCAGTTTAATACCGGTAAAAATGACAATAACAATTTCCATATTGCTGCAGGTGTAATTGGTGGTTTGCGAATCGGATCGAATGTAAAATACAAATACGACCTTGCTGGTGGCGGCGATACAAAGAATAAAGAAAAAGGGCGTTATAATTTGAATCCGTTTCAGTTGATAGGCACGGTGCGAGTAGGGTATAATGACTTTGGATTATTTGCTAATTACAATGTCCTGTCTTTATACGAATCAGGAAAATCAGAAATAGCATACCCGTTTAGTTTTGGAGCTAGTTTCCACTTCTAAGTAAAACTAAGGTTAACACTATTTAACAGAAATAAAGGTTTGTTTAACGTTCTATTAACGTTTTAATCGACGAAATAAACCGACCTTTGAATCAGCATTAAGACAGCCGGAGATAAGCGTATCGGGCACTTAATATAAAAACTATTTTTCATAAGTAAGCGTAGTAAAAATAGTAGATTTTTTCATGGAATCCCGGTCACCTTCTGTAGGTCGACCGGGTTTTTTATTTGCTCAGGCTCGCGCGCATTTAGCGCAGCGTAATGCGTGTGCATTTTCTTTCAATTAAAATTCAGAATAAATCATTCGCCTGAGAATACCAATCCAAAGCAACCATCCCGCGGAACCATTTCCACTTTCACTTGCTGCTACTGGAGGAGCATCAGCTTGTTTTGCTAAAGCTTTTTCCGTTTATGCAATCATGGTTTCAGCTTCTTCTTGCTGAAGGCCTTTCATGAGCAATTCTTGTTCTATTTCCCAATTTGTTTTGCCCTCTTCTTTAAGGTGCATGATGCGCAAATAGAGTTCTCTTGGGTCGGGTTTATTTTCCATGGAATTATGATTTTGTCCGATGAATATACAATGAATCTTTTGCTTTTCTAATCTCAATAAACCAATAAATTATTGGTAAGCAGCACATTTTGGATGCTTTCTTCCAGCCCATCCACCTTTATTACCTTTCTTTCCGCCAAAACCATTTCCTCTTCCTTTACATTTCGGATTTCTAAATAAAGGCACCTTTAAATGAAAATAAAAATCACCTCCGTAAATATCTGAACGGATGAAATAGTTCAAGAGTTTATCGGTTCCAATCGTTAAGCAATAAAAGCGGAGACTCAGCCCTAATTGGACGCGCTGATATTCATATAATGATAACGGTAAAGCGGCATCAAACCATTTGGTTTCAATTCTGGGTGTGACAGACAAGGTATGCGCTCTTCTCGGGCCAAAAGCACCCTTAGTAGGTGGAATACCATGCACCCAAGTAACATTCAAATAAAAGAAATGGGGTTTAATATTCCTATCAAACTGAACAGAGATGGCTGTTGGTAAACTCATTCGATTTGGGTCGCGCACCACCCCCTCATTGGGCGTATCTTCATCACCTACAAAAACCGTCGGGAAAGTGCCGGCCTCTGCTGTAAGGTCTGGGTAATTGAATACCGTTACATCCTCGAGATTATAACCTACATAAGAAGTATTATCAGGATTAAATTTAGCATAGCCTAGATCGGTGATTGAGACCCCTAGTTTATACTTATAGTGTAAAGGATTACACCCACCGCGTTTCGAGTTCGGATAATAGGATGAACAATTACTATACATTCTTTGCCATGTAAATCCGAGGTCAAATCCCCATCCACCACGAAGGTTAAATTCAGGTTGAATATTGGCCATGGCATCCCCAGTTAAATCGTAAGTATAAAAAACAGTATCGTTAAACACATTATAAGCAAAATCTCGAATATTGGCTGCACCTCCGGCAAGTGGAAAAATCTTTTTATAAGACAAACCGCCCATGAACATATTCCGGTCTTGTTTGAGGAAGGTATATGCATAACTCAATTTTGCTTCGGCATAGCCCAAAGCATTTGCACGCAATCGTTGTATAGAATAGTCCGTGAGGTGTTGATCAGTATATTGAGAAACGCCGTTTTCTATAAAACGTCCGATCGGTTCATCAATGCGTCGAGCATCTGTGTAAGAATATGCATTGAAACTTAATCCAGCCGCATGATTACCTTGGCTCCAGACAGCAGATAAGACACTCACAAAATTGTGATTATACCCATGATAGGGTGCTTTATCTTGGCGGTAGATTAGATCGTCTTCTGCCAAATCGCGTTGTCTAATTAGCCCGATGATCGTTGTGCTTTCTACAGCCGCTAATGTATTGTTTACATATGCCCCTGCACCAACAATATGAAGATCTAACCATGTCTTAGCATCCAACATGGATGTCGGATTGATATGAACGCTATTAGTCGGAGAATAATTAGAATTTAGGGCACCAAAATGATCCTGACCCGACGAATAGAACGCCACGCCGCCTAAAAGCAGTATGAGAATTAATTTTTTCAAATACATAATGCCAATTTTATGGCTAGGAGTGGCTTGTAAGGGGCGGGGAGCAGCACCGAATATGACCGAGGCGATCACAGACAAACTGACCGTTTCCAATTTCTGAGGTTGAATATAAACGTATTTTACGAAAAACTATTGCGCCAATGCGCCTATTTTGAAATAATGTAAGCCTATCTGGATTAGAGATGGGCAAATGAATAACCCATCGTTTTCCATTTTTGGAGCAGTTCAGGAAGTTCTTTTTGAAGCTGTGGGAAAGCCTTTTCTGAATCGTGAAAGACCATCACCGCCCCAGGTTTTGTTGCTTCAATCGTTTTTTCCAAACGGATAGATGCGAGCAATTCTTTGTCATAATCATAGGAGATGTGGCTCCAGAAAACCGTTTTATAACCCAGGCGACCCAATATTTTATGTTGACGCGGTGTCATTTTTCCGTAAGGTGGACGAAAGAGATGTGATTTAATACTCCGCTCCGCTTTGATAATGTCTTTGATATATTCTTCAGTATTAGTCTTTAGTCCATTGGGATGGCTATAGCTATGATTTCCTATGCGATGGCCTTCATCTTTTAACTGTTGCAATAATTCGGGATGATCATTCACATTCTTTCCAATACAAAAAAAGGTCGCTTTAGCTTCAAACGCTTTTAGTAGATCTAATAACAAGGGTGTGGTTGCTGGATTTGGACCATCATCAAAAGTAAGGTAGAGGACTTTTTGCTCACCGGTTTTAAAAGAAAAATCCCAAATGGCTTTCGGATAAAACCGCTTTAGCCATTTGGGAAATTTATACTGTCTCACGTTCAATGATTATTGTCCGTTAATTTGTTTAAAGAATCCATCAAAAGTGGTTTCAATTCTAGAAACTGCACTATAATTCTTCTCTTTCAAACAGTGACGCTTAATCTTACCAATACCTGATTGAACACGCTCGGTCCATGTAAAGAAGTTTTCGCTCACTTTTTCTTGATATTCTTTATTGTCGCTGTATATCGCAGATGCTTGATAAAGGCTAAACATGCTTCTGTAACAACTGTACATATCGTTAATCATATTCGAGCTAAATTCAGGGTCTACATCTAAGTAATAATCCATCTCTTCTCCCATTAACTCAAACATTTGATCAGTATAGAGCTGCGCTTTTTCTTCGTTGCCTGCTACGTAGTATGCCGAGATATAAGAAGGAATTACCTTACCAAACGGCACATTTGCATGCGGCATGACTTCAAAACTCTTGTCTAATATTTGACTGATACGTTCTTGCGCAACCATCATGTCTTTTTCAAGTTGTTTGATGTCCTGAGGAATTGTACTTGGGTTAATCTCTCCAACAGGCGTGCGTAATAAAGTATCAGCGGCCATTCCCGAATCTTGAATTTGTTTCATGATTTCGATCTTACGCTGATTATTATCATAGTCATCTGCATAGGTACTTGCCAATACGCTGAACTGTACACGGTAATTATTGGTCAAACGACGCGTATAATAATCAACCAATGTCCCTTCTTTGTCCATATTACCCCATTGGAAAACTTCCATTAGGTTCTTGAAGGTTTGTTCTTTATTGATCTCACCTAGCGAGTTCGGATTATTACCTCCGTTTACTTCGATTGGAACAAACTTGTATACTAATCCTTCAGAGAAAAAGTATTTATCCAATCCAAGGTACGTAGCACGATCAGCAGAACTCGCAAAATAAATTGGTCGTTTCCAATCGAAATGTGCAATCATATCCAAGATCATTAGATCCGCTTTGAACAAGGTTGTTTTGCTCAATTTCCATCTCACCACATCTACCACACGATCGGCTTCATTTTCTGATACAATTCCTGCCGTTATTGCGTTTTCTTTGTTCACTGCAACAGACAATCCGCGTGACGGAATGATAAATACCTTTTGTCCTTGACCGAAGTCTTGGATATTCTTCTCGTCTGCTAAGAAATCCATTACAAAGTCAGCCGGCAAATAATCAAAGGCATCATTGAAATTCAACATCACATTTTGAATAGACTCCATGTGTTGCTCCGTGAAACCATACTTAGCACCATTGGATAATAATTTATCAATGATGAAGAATCGGAAATCAAAATAGGAATGTGTTTTATTCATATTTCGAATCATCGGAAGCGCTTCAGGTTGAACTTGTGCAAAATTAGTCCCTGAAAGAATCAAGAATAAGTTTTCCGTTGCGTTCAAATAAGCCGTTTCAAATAAATCCGGGTTAAATTCAATCTTCTTCTCCATAATGGCACGCCATTTAGGCTCAATTTGAGGAGAGGTCATGGTCAATTGGTTTGAACCGTAAATACGCATATAATCTAACGTACCATTTTGACGATACTGCTCTTCTTTGAATGAGATCGGCAATGGATCAGATTCATACGCACGTCGCGTCATCTGCTCTGTATACCAATCTGTATTCAAGAGGCTGAGGTTACACACACGTACATCGGTACGTTTGCCTTCCACTTCTTGTAAATACCAAAGTGGGAAAGTATCGTTATCCCCATTGGTATAGATAATGGCTTGCGGTCCACAACTCTCTAAGTAGTTATGTGCTAAAGCCTGAGCTGTATATCGGTTGCTACGATCATGATCATCCCATGATTGCGCGCCCATGATCATGGGAACAGGCAATGCAATGGCAAATGCGATAATCGCTCCTTGTTTTTCTTTTAATCCACCTCTGAGTAAAATCATCAGTGCAAAAAGTCCTGAAATCACAGCCGTCATATAGAACATACTGATCCCACCAACTGGTCCACCAATGGCAAGGATTAATGCAAACAATGACATACTACCAGCAATAATGGCGAGTTCTTTCCAAACCATGTTTTTGAAAGCATCATACAACGCCAAAACAGACATTCCGATCCAGATTGAGAAGGCGTAGAAGGAGGCCGCATAAGCATAGTCTCGCTCGCGAGGCTCCATTGGTTTTTGATTCAGGTATATAATAATGGCAAAACCGGTCAATAAGAAGAGGAGCATAACAAGCCACCATCCTTTCGTTGAGCGTGTCAGCATAAAAATAAATCCGATTAAGCCCAGTATTAGTGGGAGCATATAGAACTTATTATGTGATGGGTTTTCCGTAATAATACTAGGTGCTTTTGTTTGGTCACCAATATGATGTTTATCTATAAAGTTTAGACCGGATATCCAGTTTCCATCTCGCGGATTTCCGTGACCTTGCTCGTCACTTTGTCGTCCTGAGAAGTTCCACATAAAGTAACGCCAGTACATCCATCCGACTTGATAGTCTCGAAAGTAAGCGAGGTTTTCTCCCATAGTCGGCAATCGGTCGCCACTATGCCCTGACCAGGATTTATAACCATTGACATGTCGTTGTTCTGGACTATACATTCGAGGGAAAATTGTACTCTCCTCTCGCTTATAGGTAGGTTTCGAATTGCTACCGTCATAGGTTTGGAAATACTTCTCCGTAATCGTGTATTTTCCACCAGCGGCAAATGCTTTTGCTTCTTCTTCCGTTTTAAAACCTTTTACACCATTTCCTTTGCTGTCAATGACAACAAAACGACGCAAATAAACGTCGCTTCGATCTGACCATTCAGATCTAGGATTCATTTCTGAGTTAAAATATGGGCCATGTAGGATTGGCCAATCTCCGTATTGCTCACGTTTCAAATAGGCTTCTAAACTGACAAGGTTTTCAGGATCATTTTCATCCAATGGTGTGTTGGCGTTTGAACGGATAACGATCATGGCAAAACATGAATATCCGATCAAAATCATTGTGAAACTCCATACAACCGTATTGACCAATGATTTTCCAGATCGCTTTGACCACATTAATAAACCAACAACTGCAGCTAGCAGCAGGATAAAGAAAAAGATGGTACCCGTATTAAAACCAAGACCAAAATCATTTGCAAAAACACGCTCAAACCAACCTGCAATTTTTACAGTTTGCGGAATAATAATCGATTGAATAATGCCTAAGGCTAAAACGCCAATGATCCCGGTTAATAAAAACCCGCCCACTGTTGCTTTTTTGTATTTACGGAAGTAAATAACGTAAGCAATGGCAGGAATACTCAATAAGTTCAAGAGGTGAACACCGATCGATAATCCGATCATAAAGAAGATCAAAACAATCCAACGGTCAGGATTTTTACCCTTTAAATCTACATTTTCAGGTTCAGATTCTATTAGTCCAAGTTCATCATCCCATTTAAAAATAGCCCAAACTACGATTGCAGTAAAGAAAGAAGACATGGCATAAACCTCACCTTCAACCGCTGAGAACCAGAAAGAATCTGTAAAAGTATATGCAATGGCACCAATTAAACCACTTCCGAGAATGGCCCATTTTTGCCCCTCCGTTAAGGATTGAACCCCTTTTTCTTTGACATGTGCACCATCCGTTAACTCATCAAGGATTGCATTATTCTTTTTATTAAAAAGTGCAATACCTGGATTTAAAACTGTTTTCTTCGCTAATAAAGTGATCGTCCAAAAGAGGAATAAGATCGTAAATGAACTACTTAAAGCAGACATTCCGTTTACCATCATTGCAGCACTTTCAGGCCCTGCAAACATACTAAACAAACGTCCAATCATCATAAATAATGGCGCCCCAGGAGGGTGACCCACTTCTAATTTATAAGCCGTTGTGATATACTCCCCACAATCCCACAAACTCGTGGTTGGTTCAAGGGTCATAAAATAGACTGTGGTAGCGAATATAAGCACCATCCATCCGACAATTGTATTGATCTTTCTGTAATCCATAAGAGTCTAAATAACTTTTAATTCTATCCCAGGTCTGGGCAAGGCACTGCGAATTTAAAAATATATTTTGAGGAATTTTCTTAAAAAGTCGTAAATACCTAAATCAACCTCAACTACAGGTCAAGTATTAGGATTTTTTAACGTCAACGTTATTCAAATCCAGACCCGTCCCGTTTTTTTTTGCAATAACTCATTCTTTTTTTTGCCGAATTGAAAAAAGTCCTTAAATTTGCCTCCGCATTTAGGTATGCGCATTGTTTCATTGTGTTTCCGATCGTTATCGGAAGGCACACGGAGATAAGAAGATATATTGTCCCATGGTGTAACTGGCAACACGTCTGTTTTTGGTACAGAAGAGTCTAGGTTCGAGCCCTAGTGGGACAACAAAAGCCTCCTATTTTAGGGGGCTTTTTTCATTTCTGCCCCGTGATTGCCCCACAATGTATAAATTTGTAGTAAATCAAGCTTTGTAACGAAAATATTGTTTACACTTTTACTGGAAAACCAAAAGGTTCTGTCGCATTAATTCTATTCAAAGTTAAGATACGGTTCTGTCGTATTAACTTGGAGTAACTAATAAATGTTTAGATTACAACTTCATCTAATACTGAAATTATG
>JAURQI010000116.1 GCA_030836155.1 Crocinitomix sp. | reverse complement strand
ATGGCCAGTCTCTTTGTCAATCATCGCTCCGCACAGCATCTTGTCGTCAACCATAATGCACAATCTGCCCATCATCTTCTTCTCTTCAAATTGGATTTTTTTGTCGTTCAAAAGCTTTCGGATTCGCTCGATCTGATAATCGTCATAGGTCATAATTAAGATTTTATTTGAAGTGGGGTGAACTTAAATTGGTTTCCATCAAACAAGCCTTTATCACTTAATTTAAGCGATGGTATGACGAGTAAGGCCATAAAGGAAAGTGTCATATACGGAGCTTTGAGTGTTGCACCCATATTCTTCGCCATTTGATCTAATTTTTCGTAGGCCTGTCCGGTTGTTTTTGCATCCTGATCACTCATAATTCCAGCAACAGGCAAAGGCAAAACTTCCGTACTATTTTTATTGACTGCAGCGATTCCTCCTTTGCTTTCGATTACTGCATTTACCGCTTTGCAAATCATCTCGTCAGAGACGCCTACAGCAATAATATTATGTGAATCGTGACCAACCGAGGAGGCGATGGCTCCTTCTTTTAAACCCACATTTTTAATAAATGCCAATGCCGGAGCTTGATCTTGATAACGATTCACCACCGTCATTTTTAATAAGTCTCTTTCGATATCTGAAACAAGATTTTCTCCTTCTATCTTTGAATCTGCTACAAGCTCTTTGGTGATCAGTTCGCCATCGAGGGCTTCTATAATCCGAATTTGATTACCCTCAGCTTTGATCTTAAAGTCATCTACTGATTTGGGTAAAACATTAAATTGATTAGGTGTTTCAAACGGAACAGCATCTATAAAAGAGGTGCCATCTTCAGCAACAACAATCCCATTTAAGATTGTCTTCTGAACTTCAAAATTCACTAAATCCTTTGCGACAATAAAATCTGCTGGATCGCCCTTTTTTAATAAACCAACATCCAGTTTATAATGCTCAACCGGATTGATACAAGCCATCTCTAGGGTGTGAAATAAATCATAACCCGCAGCAATGGCCCTTTTGACCAATAGGTTAATATGACCAATCAATAAATCGTCAGGGTGCTTGTCATCCGAGCAGAACATCATGTTTTTATAATGCGCTTTGCTAAGTCCGATTAATGCATTAAAGTTTTTAGCAGCACTTCCTTCGCGAATTAAAATTTTCATTCCATTCGCCAATTTAAAAGCCGCTTCTTCTGCTGTAAAACATTCATGGTCGGTGCTTATTCCTGCCTCAATATATTTCTTAGCGTCCACTCCAGTTAAGCCCGGTGCATGTCCGTCAACAGGTTTATTAAAGTGTTTAGCCCATTCTATTTTTTGCATCACCTTACTATCCTGCATCAAAACGCCCGGGTAATTCATCATCTCTGCCAAATACTTAATGTCCGGATCTGATAACAATTCTTTAATTCCTGCTGCATCAATGACAGCACCGGCAGATTCAAATGTTGTTGCCGGAACGCAGCTTGGCGCCCCAAAATTAAATTTGAATGGCGTTTTTTTTCCATTAGCAATCATATACTGAACACCAGGGATTCCCAAAACATTAGCGATTTCATGCGGGTCAGAGACAGTTGCAACAGTGCCATGTAATACGGCTATCCGTGCAAATTCAGAAGGCACTAGCATGGAGCTTTCAATGTGAATGTGGGCATCCACAAAACCCGGAAGTATATAGCCTTCACAAGCTTCATTAATTTTCTCAATTCGAATGATTTTCCCTGATTGAATCTCAATTTCACCTGGATAAATAAGGCGATTGTGGATGTCGACAATATTCCCTTTTACGATCACAATAATTTCGTTTAATCGGTACAGCGCAATGTACAAAATCCGTTTATATTTGTGTATGATTTCTTTCGATAATACGGAGATCGCTTTTGCCGGGAAAAGTGACAGCGATTTACAATGGTCTTACCGGCTTTTTAAGATGATCGGTAAACCTTGGCTGGTTAAGTTTGGAAAAGTGGTAACCAATGCTGCGTTTGCACTTCATCTGCCTGTTAAAGGCATGATTAAGAAAACGATCTTTAAGCAATTTTGTGGAGGTGAGACGATCGCAGATTGTAATGGTAAAATTGCAGCTCTAAATCAATATAAAATAGGTACGATTCTCGATTATTCTGTCGAAGGAAAAAGTGAGGATGACGATTTGGATAATACTCGAGATGAAATCATCCGCACGATTGAAGCTGCCAAAAAGAATAACAGCATCCCTTTTGCCGTTTTTAAAGTAACCGGAATCATGCGCACAGATTTATTGCGCAAAGCAAATGATCCATCGACAGCATTAAATGAGCAAGAGAAAAAGGACTTTGCAGATGCATTTGCGCGAATAGATGCCATTTGTAATGCAGCATTTGAAGCCGATGTTCCGGTGTTTGCAGATGCAGAGGATAGCTGGTTTCAAGATGCAATTGATCGAATGGTGAATGCTATGATGGCAAAATACAATAAAGAGAAAGCTATTGTATACAATACGATACAAATGTATCGTCATGACCGTTTAGCATTTTTAAAAAAGACATTGACCGACGCAAAACAAGGGAATTATTTTATCGGTATTAAGTTAGTTCGAGGAGCTTACATGGAAAAAGAACGCGAAGAAGCAGCAAAAGGAGGTTATCCTTCTCCCATTCAACCCGATAAAGCAGCTACCGATCGTGATTATGATGAGGCGCTTAAATTGATGGTTGAGGAAATTGATCGTTGCTCTTTTTGTGCCGGAACGCATAATGAAAAAAGCTCTTTATGTCTCGTGGAATTAATGAATCAGCATGGCATTCCTAAGGATGATCAACGCGTTTATTTTGCCCAACTCTTAGGGATGAGTGAGCATATTTCATACAACTTGGCGCATGCAGGGTATAATGTAGCGAAATACGTTCCATATGGCCCCGTAAAAGAAGTTATGCCATACTTGATCAGAAGGGCAGAGGAGAATACTTCCGTCGCCGGTCAGACGGGTAGAGAATTGAGTTTGATCATCAAAGAGAAACGTCGCAGAAAAGCTTCAAAATAATTCACAACGAAATAATTATGGATCCAATTGTAAAAGGTGTTATACTGAGCAGCACCATTTTATTATTGACCATATTGATCGGCTATTTTTGGACAAAAAGTCAGTTCAAGCGTGGGATATTATTGACATTAATTCTGGGATTAGTATTAAGGATTTTTGGTGCCGCATCCCCTTATTTACATGAGTGGGACGAGCGATACCATGCGCTTGTGGCTAAAAACCTCGTTGAACATCCACTCAGTCCAACCTTACACGAACATCCTGTATTGGCGTATGATAATCAAAATTGGGTAGGTAGTAATATTTGGTTGGCAAAACCTGCTTTTCCACTTTGGTTAATGTCGGGTTCTATTGCTCTTTTTGGCGATAATTTAGTTGCTATTCGATTGCCTTCTATCTTGTTGGGTTTGTTGGCCGTATGGTTGACGTTTCTAATTGCACGAAGGCTATTCGGATCAAAAGTGGCCCTAGTGGCTGCGTATTTGCATGCCATTCATGGTTTGACCATTGAATTAATTGGTGGTGGTGTTTCTTCTGATCATGTTGAAAACACGTTTATAGTGATGGTTGAACTAGCCATTTATTTTGTCGTGCTGCAGAGGGGACTGAAACTGCAATGGCGATTCACCTTATTAGCTGGTGTATTTATGGGACTAGCATTTTTGTCGAAATGGTATCCGGCCATGATCGTTTTGCCCGTTGCTGTGATTTTATTGTGCGGAAATAAAGAAGTTAAGATAAAAGACGGGCTGATTCATCTTATGGCTATGGCTATGATTGCTTTTATTATTGCCTTTCCGTGGACGTATTATATGTATTTAACACATCCTAAGGAGATGGGCGCAATTCTGTCAGGGGCTTTATCAGCCTATTCGAATACCGTTCCAAGTCACGATCAAGTTTGGTACTATTATCTAAATAAGGTGATGGTTTTGTTTGGTGAACTCTTTTACCTTGTTATTATATTTGCTATTTATCGTGGAGTAAAATCTAAAACATACCGTAGATATAGCCTCATCGGTTTAATCAGCTGGATCCTCATCCTATTAGTCTTATTTTCCTTTGCGGAAACCAAAAGATTTACGTATTTATTGATTGCTTCACCTGCATTTTTTATGCTAACCGCATTTTTCTATGTAAAAGTGTATGATGAATACAAGTCAATTACTAAATCCATCCAATTTCTGTTGAGGGGGGTAATTCTAATTACCATACCCATCCTTTCATTGCGCTATACAGCAGAAAGAATGAAGATCTTTAAAACAGTTGAGCAACCAAGAGCAGAATGCTATGAATGGCCTGAATCAGAATGGAAGAAGTTAGATGAAGAAACCATTGTATTTGGCTCCGATGATTATGTTGAAATCATGTTCCACTCCGATGTATATGCAGCCTATCGAAAAGTACCGGCAGCAGCGGTTATAGACTCATTAGAAAATCAAGGTTATCAGGTTTTAATTTATAAAGATTTTCAATTTCAGTAGTCTGTTTCGCCTACAAAAGCTGGAGAGAAATTGACCAGAAAAAGCTGAGATCGAGCACGTGTGACGGCAGTGTATAACCAACGCATATAATCAGAGTCCCACATATCTTCCACGAAGTAACCATGGTCTACAAAAACAGCTTCCCATTGACCTCCTTGTGCTTTATGACAAGTAACAGCATATCCAAATTTAATCTGTACAGCCTGGAAGTAGGGGTTTTGCATGATCTTCCGATTTCTTTCACGCTTATTGCGAATATAAGGATATTCCTCTTCAGCAATACGATAGAACAATTGCTTCATATGCTCTCTACTCAGCGAAGGACCATCATAATGCAAAGCGTTCAGTAGTATTTTAATTTCGACATCCTTCATTTCAGGGAAATCTGGAAAACGAACCGAAACATCTGCAAAATCACAACCAAAAATGGTTTCACGTCGGATGATTTTTAAGATCTCCATCATTTCACCGTTGGCGATAAAACCAGCTTCTGATTTTTCATCCAGCCAATTATAATTATTGCGAGTAGCCATTACCTTATCACCTGCATTCAAGTCTTCTTCTTGCCAAAGGATGCGTCTTCTAATTTGCTCATTAAAAAGGTTAGCCCTTTTATTCGATCGTGTCACAACCATGACTTCATCCTGGCCATATTTTCGGATAGCATTTTCCAATTCTTCCTGCAAATCCATTCCGCTCAACGCTCGGGCATCGACCTGCTCGAATTGAAAAAGAGGAGGTGTTTCATTAAACGCTCTAAGCTGACCTGCAACCGTTAAAATTCCAGACTCATTTTCTTGTCGAACAATCTGGTTGAGCTGGCTGGTATAGGTAAAGAGTCCGTATTGATCACTGATGTGTTTTTTATCCAATGCCGGACTGCTATTCATGCCCACCGGAGGTAACTGGCCTGAATCACCAACAAAAATGAGCCTGCAATTATCTCCTGTATACACATACTCAATCAGGTCGTCTAAGAGATTACGTTGTGTAAATCCACTTTCACTATTTACGCCCGAATTAGTTGCAATCATCGACGCCTCATCGACTATAAATAACGTGTTCGTGTGTTTGTTCTTGCCAAGTGTGAAATATTCTGCGCCATTACTTTCACTTATAAAATAAATCTTACGGTGAATGGTTGACGCCTTTTTATTACTGTATTGGGTTAATACTTTTGCCGCTCGACCAGTCGGAGCAAGCAATACAGATTTTAATCTTAAATGAGGCAGTACTTTAACTAAACAACCCAATAAATGGGTTTTACCCGTTCCGGCATAACCACTGAGAATAAAAGTCTCTAATCCATCATTATCCGCGTAAGGATGAAAAATAAAATCAGTCAAAGATTGAATGGCTGAAGCTTGATCAATGGTAGGTGGAAAACCCAGTGCATTCGTCAATATGGTTTCAAACTCAACCGGACTTATGGATTTTTGTGTTTTAATGTGTCTTTTCGTTTAGTGTAGAAGGGTAAAAGTAAGGCATAAGACCTTTAAATTGTCAAAAAGACAAGGAACTTTCAGAGAATATTCCCAGACGGGTGAATCATTGAGTTAAATATGTGAAAAATATATTCACTGACGAATGACGGATGAAAAAAAATTGTAGCTTTGTCAGGGTAGACATTATTGCACAACTAAAACAAAAAAATGGACTTTTTTGAACTAATTGATCAGGTAAAATACTATCTAAATAAGTATGCGTGGCCAACATTATTTATGATTGCTGGCTTGATTTTGTTAAAAATGGCGCTTGTACCTGATGTTGCGGAGTTAAATAACGATACAACAAAAGAGGTTTATCAGAACAACTGGTTCCTTTACGCAAGTTTATTCTTCATATTTGCAAGTGTAATCTGGTTTTTGTACATCTTCGAGATTGTCAAGACTACTTTCAGTTATATTGTTCTTGGAATCATGGCTGTATGTAGTATATACCTGCTTTATAATGACTACGATAATATCAAAACAACAGTTGATTATAATGCTGATTATGAAGAGCGTGATTTAGAGATTAAAACACGCATGGATGATATTAAACAAGCGCAGGTAGCTTTCGAAGAGAAAAACGGGTACTACACCAATTCGATGGATGAGTTAATTGACTACGTAAAGAATGGAACAAAGATGAAAATCTTTAAGCAAGGTGCAATTCCTGAGCGTAGAATTACAGAAGAAGAACGTGAATACTTATACGGAGATAATCGTGCAATTGACAACTTGATGTCAGAGAAAGAAGCGGCGCTTTTGGCCAATTCTCCTTTTGCAGCTGGAGATACAACAGGTTTAGCCGACTTTAAAAGGGATACAAGTTATGTTCCTGTAATCGATGCGATTTTCAAAGATGACAAGCGAATTGAAGCGCGTAAGAAACTTGGCGGGCAGATTGCTTTCCACCCAGATTCATTGCGCTATGTCTCATTTACTCATAATGAGGTTTGGATGGATACGGCTTCAGTGATCCGTGGAGAAGACATCCGCGTTTCTACGATCGAATTCCGTATGAATCACCCAATGAATGATTCTATCGTTTATTCTATCGGAAGCTTAACGGAAAACCACCTCCGCGAGAGCTGGAGAGACTAATACAGTCCGTTCATGACATATTCCAAAGAGGATGCTTATCGTCATGTATTGAGCATGGATCTCCATACGGATGCATTTCGTTACGCCATTCTTGATCCTGAAGCAAAAAAAGTCATTCACAGTGGACAGCATGATCTAAATGATTTTTCAAAAGATAAGGTTAAACCCTTTCTTGATGATCCTATTTTCGGATATGAATTTCAAAACTATAGCCTATCTTCAGGAGGGCATAGAAATACCTTGATTCCAACGGACTTATTTTCGCACACGGCACCAAAAGAGGTCTTTCAATTGAATTATCCCAAACCATATGACAATTTGGATTATAACCGAATTCCGGAAATTGGGATTGTGAATATTTACGAATTACCCCTTTGGATTAAGTCACTATTTGTGATCAAATTCCCGAGAATAAAAATAACACACCGATCAACAGTGCTCCTTAAGGGGATTTTTGATCAGCCTGTTTTTGCACCTAAAATTCATCTTTTCGTAGAGAGCGATCAGTTCTATTATGTCATCACGAATCGATCAAAATTGGTTTATTATAACCGATTTGATTATAAAGACTTATCTGACCTCGTTTATTATTTACTTTTTGTCTTAGAGCAAAAAGAATTAGAACTAGAAGATTTTGAAATTAAGTTATACGGACTTCCGACCAATTGGGATCAGAAAAAAATGTTTGAAGATTTGATCAAAGCAAACGTTTCCTTATCTCCCATGCGCGAAAAAGGAGAATTGTTTTTATTATCAAAACAGCTCTTATGCGTGTAGTTAGCGGCAAATATAAAGGAATGCGTTTTAGACCGCCTTCTAAGTTTCCATCTCGCCCAACAACCGACATGGCTAAAGAAGGCTTATTCTCTATTCTGAATGCCCGTATGTATTTTGATAACCTAGATGTATTAGACTTATTTTCCGGTACAGGTAATATTAGTCTTGAATTCCTATCCCGTGGAGTTGGTTCCGTTGTTAGTGTGGATAAGCATCCTGTTTCTTATCGATTTCAAGAAAAAGTAGCTGCAGAATTGAATGAAACGAATTGGCACATCCTTCGTCAAAATGCAATGGAATATTTGAAGAATTGTAATCGACAGTTTGATGTCATTTTTGCAGACCCTCCCTATAATTTTGAGCGGCATTTGGAGATCCATCAATTAGTGTTTGAGAATAACCTGCTTGTAGATGATGGTTTGCTGATCATTGAGCACAGTGACCGGATTGAATTGAATGGTGTTGAGCACTATAAAGAAACCCGTTCTTATGGAGGCGTTTGTTTTAGTTTTTATGAACCTAAATAAAGGTTATAAGAAAACTGTAACTTTGATCTCGAAGGGATCGTTTCATCAATTGGAACGGATGAGGTTTTGAAAAGTATTATCCATCCTCCCGTGATTACTTTTTTAAGTTGACAAACATGAAAAAAACAGCTGTATTTCCTGGATCGTTTGACCCATTTACAAGAGGTCATGAAGATATAGTTCGCAGGGCATTACCACTTTTTGATGAGGTAATTATTGCTATTGGTGTCAATTCCAAGAAGCAGTATATGTATCAAACCGAAAGTCGGATCAAGCATATCAAATCGCTCTTTCCAGAAGAGAAAAAGGTACGGATCGTATCGTATGAAGGATTAACCGTCGACTTTTGTAAAGCGAATCAGGCTGGGTATTTGATACGTGGATTAAGGAATACGACAGATTTTGAATTTGAAAAGGCAATAGCCTATATGAATGAGGATTTGTCTGAGGCGCATGGTAGTGAGATGGAGACGATCTTTTTAATGACCGATAAGGCGTTGACAGGAATCAGCTCATCCATCGTTAGAGAAATAAAAAAGAACAACGGAGATATCAGTCGATTTGTAACAAACGAAGAGCACCTGATTATAAATACATAAATGAAAAAAATACTGGGATATATCATTGTTTTCCTGTTTTCAATAACGGGATTCAGTCAATCTGATTCAGGACAGGTTGTTATTGAAGGATATGCACCTGCGTTTATTGGCAAAATGGTAGAGTTTAATGCCTATCAAGATTATGTGACAAGAACAAGGGTGAATCTGGCAACAGCTATGGTTCGGCCGAGTGATAGCTCCTTTACGTTAAAAATTCAAACAGCTTCTACCATTGAGGGGATTATCGAAATAGACCAAACCGAGGCTAGCTTATATATTGCTCCAAATACCGATTATACGGTGTATTTTCCAGAAGCAAATGGTCCTAAAACATATCAAAATGCAGAAACCAATCTTTATTTTTCAGATTTAGACACCTTGGATATTAACTATTTGGTTTTGCAATATCACCAATGGTTAGATACCTATATTGCTTATCACGAACGGGAGATTGCAAGGGGAGGTTTTTTGGCCTATCTGGATACCTTTAAGTTGTATGCTGCTGACGCTTACAAAGAAATTAATGATCCCTATTTTATTACCTATGTAAGATATGATTTAGGCGAGCTAGAACAAACTTTTGGAGGTAATGCTCAAAGTGAAAAGCGACTAAAGACCTATTTAGAATATATTGAGCCATTTCCAGTATATCATGAAAATGACCGCTACATGAAATTTTTACTAGCGTTCTATGACAAAGAGTTCCGTGAGTATCTTCCAGTAACGGAAGAAGCGATTATGAAAGCGATTAATAGAAGCAGTCCTACTTTATTAATGAAAGCCTTACGGAATGACATTTTATTGGCTAAACCGGAGCTAAGAGAATTAGTGATGATTGATAAACTGGGCAAAGCTTTTTACCGAGAAATTGATTTTCAACCAAACATATTAGCTATACTCGATTCGGTTGCGGTTAATAGTCAATCATTGGTCAATGCCAATGTAGCAAAGAACGTAAAAGACTATTTAACAAATTTAGAAGCGGGCTATCCAGCACCTCATATCAATTTGAATCCAGATAGCGAAACACCCATTAAATGGTCGACCTTCAAAGGGAAGTTTGTTTATTTTAACTTCTTTACCACTTGGAATAAGCAAGCAATTCGTGATATGGAGATTATTCATGAAATGCGTTCAGACTATGATGAGGATATTTCCTTTTTATCGGTTTGTACAGATGAGGATAGCGCCCAATTTAATCAGTACATCAAAGCGCACCCTGAATATGATTGGGATATCGTTCATATTGGTGAAGGGCACGAGTTAGCTGAAGCTTATAAAGTCACTTCTGTACCTGCCTACTTTATGATTGATCAAGATGGTTTTATCTTTTCAGCGCCTGCTTTGGCACCCTCTCCTAACGCCAAGTATCAGACCATTAAAGATGTTTTTGATAAAATCCAATATGCTTTGCATCCGCCTGATCGACCTAGGGTGGGGGAGTAAAATGGGGTGAATTTCCTGAACTAGAATATAGATCTATCCTTATTATGGACGAAGTCTCAAAGTAACTTTGGTACAAATAGTATAAGACCAAGAACGAATGCGGTTATTGCGGTTATCAAAACACCAGCTGCCGCTAGGTCCTTTATCTTCTTGATTTTTACGTGTTTTTCTGGAGAGATAAAATCCATTATGGCTTCGATGGTAGTGTTGAATAGTTCAGCTGTAATAACGAGACCAGAAGCCGAAAGAACAATGATCCATCAGAAACTTCTTTTCGCCATTCTAAATAAAACTTCTTAAAAGTTTTCCATGACTTACGGGTATTCTCTTTTTGAGCCTTAAATGCCTCGCGTTGATAACGAACAGCCTGTTCAGGAGATAGATGAAGCTCTCGTAAAGCTTTACCTTGAATACCTTCTGCAACAATCCATTGTTTATTGACAAAAAGTAGCGTATGCGTTTTGACATCGTCGTTGGTTGGACTTTCCAAATAAACATGGATGTGATTCTCAATCTTAGCCAACTTCATT
>JAURQI010000115.1 GCA_030836155.1 Crocinitomix sp. | reverse complement strand
TTGATTTACATTTCCATCTACCTGTTTTTAGCATTAATAGCACTTAGAAATTTGCATCTACACTCAGCCAAAGTTCTCTTATTCACTGTGATTTTAATGATGGTGACAGCTATTACGAATAATCCTTTTTCGCATCAAAAAATATTGATTTTCATTGCCTTTATTGTTGGCTCTTTCTTTTGGGAACTGAACAAGAGTGCAAAAACGGACAGCATCCGCTAATTATGGAAAATACAGATCGCAAAATTAAAGTTTGTCATCTTACTAGTGTTCATCGCTATACCGATAATCGTGTTTTTTTTAAAGAGTGTACTACCCTTGCAGAAAGTGGCTACGATGTTACGTTAGTTGCTCCTAATGTTGAAAATCATGATCGAAACGGTGTTCACTTAGTCGGTGTAAAAGGACATACCAATCGCTTCAAACGTATCTTTATTACCGCATTTCGTTATGTCTATCGAGAAGCAAAAAGGCAGAAAGCAGATGTATACCATTTTCACGATACAGAGCTTATTCCTGTTGGATTGATGTTGCGTTTAAAAGGTAAACGGGTCATTTATGATGTGCACGAAAATAACGCAGGCGCTATATTATCTCGTTCTTATGTGAAAAGTAGTTTTTTCAAGAAAATTCTTTCATTCAGTATAAAGGTTTTGGAGAAAGGCTCGGCTCGATTTTTTAGTACCATTGTCACTGCGCGCCCTGACATTACCGAGATTTTTAAAAAGCATAAGCCTTTTACGGTGAGAAACTTCCCTGTATTGCCAGACTATGATTCCATTCCGGATGTGGATGTCGATAAAACAAAAACATCCGTTATTTACGTAGGGGGCATGACAGAAATCCGAGGTTTAATTACGTTGATTCAAGCTTTTGAAAAAATTGACAATGCAGAATTATGGTTGCTCGGATTTTTTGGCAACGATGGATTTAGAGCCGCTTGTGAAAGTGAAGCCGGTTGGAAAAACACCAAATTTTTAGGCTCCGTTGAGGCTGATCAAATCTTTGGTTATATCAAAAAAGCAGATATAGGGGTGGTCACCTTTTTGCCTGTACCCAATCACATTACGACTTTGGCTAATAAACCATTTGAGTATATGGCTTGCGGATTACCAATTGTAATGTCGAATTTTGAGTATTGGCAAAACTTCTTCAAAGACAGCGCTCTGTACGCGGATCCTGCTGATGCGGATGATGTTCGCGAAAAATTGCAAACTTTAATTGACAATCCTGAATTGAGAAATAAAATGGGTGAAAAAAATCTGCATCTTACACAAACAGAGTATAATTGGGAGCTTGAGAGCAAGGTATTGCTTGAAGCATATGAATTTGTACTGAGTAAATAGCCTCAGATACTAGTCCAAACCTTTATAAATCTCCAAGAATATTGTCCGATTCACTTCTTTGGTCGCTTTGCTTTCAATGATTTTTTGATTCATCGCGATCACCTCATCTGCATTTAGTTTTAGGGCCCGATTTAATGCTTCTGTTAAGTGACCATTAACGATGACGCCATTAACCCCATCTTGAATCCATTCTCGATTAGCCGGCAAGTCAGAAACCACAGGAATACATCCATAGCCCATTGCCTCCAATAAGCTAATGGCTGTGCCATCGCTAGAAGGTATTGATACCCAGATTTTAGATTTTAAGTAATAAGCCTTGTTGACGTCTTTGTCTACAAATCCAATAAATTCAAATTGATTGCTTGGCAAAGTATCGGATGCCAGAACTTTTAATTGATCCGTATTACTGCCTTTCGCACCTATAATCAACGTCCAATCTTGATGTGTCTTCAAAAAATTTTCTGATTGACTAATCACTTGATCAATATTGTACAGATCAGCATGCAGGCGATTCGAATAAATGAAGTTTTCTTTTTCAGGAATGGTTACATTTTCATAGTCAATCCCAAAATTCACCAGTACGTTGTCTTTTGCTCTCCCTAATTTTACAATCTTATCTATCATGAAACTAGCATCTGCTGTAACAACATCAGCTTGATTAAGGCAGTATTTAACCATCCGCTTCATTGCTGCATTTTTCTCTGGTAAAACGAGGACATCAGTACCCCAAGTTGTGAGAACAACAGGAACAGATTTTTTATTGGCTTTCATTGCCATATAGGCGGCCGAATTTGCCTGGTGGATATGAATACAAGAAGGCTGAAATGTTTTGATAATTGATCTAACGCGCTTAATATTCTTATAAAATTTGAGCGGATTCTTGAGTGAGAAGTTAATGACTTTGCAATCGGCCCATTCAATAGGATCATTTGAGATGACCAATACCTCATCAAAAAAGTCTTTGACCAAATGAAAATAGTTTCTTAAATGAACAGAGGTTTTTCCCGGCCCAATCAATAATAGTTTTCTCTTCGTATCGCCCTGATTCATCTAGAACTACTTAGCCCATTCATTGTAATGTCGCTGCAGATCAGGATTATTCTCCAGATATTCTGCATCTCTGTCTTTTGTTGAACCAACAACTACCGCGGGATTACCCTTGATAATAGAGAAATCAGGAAATTCACCTTGAACATAACTATATGCACTAATCAAACATCCTTTTCCGATTCGCGTTCCTGGCATGATAGTACTGTGCGGACCAACATATGTGTAAGCACCTATCGATACTTCCCCTTTTTGGTATCCGATTAAATCTGATTTACCTTTATACGCAGCACCATATAACCGAATCGAATCGTGACTAGAATGTGAAGTAATACTGACAAAACTGGTAATTTGACAACCTGTTTCAATTGTAACTTTATTGCTGCATTCTATAAAGTTATGGTGTCCGATATAAACATCATCTGAAACAATGAAGCCAGCTGCATTATCAATAAATGTGCTATTACTGATTCTTGTTTTCGATAATAGAACGCCATCACCTTCACGCAGATAACCACCGACCATTTTTGGACGACGTTTATTTAAAATTTTGCGGCGGATATTTCTATAAACTTGCTTGATAAAGTTCTTCTTTTCCTTTTATTAATGCGCTTTTTGAGCAATTTTCCTTATCCACAAATATACATATAAATAATAGAAAAATTGAAGGATTGAGAGGATAAGGAAGCCTATCTTAACATCATCAAACACAAGGGATCCGATTAAAATGGAAAGAAAAATGATCGCATTACCAACAAGGGCCAATAAGAATATACTACCCTGTCTATTTAAAATAATTGCTACTTGTTGGATAGGAGATATCACGAAATTCAAAAATAACCAGGGCGTTAAATACTGTGTATACTCCCCCGCAGTCCTCCATTTATCTCCTAAAACGATCGCAAATAAATCGGGCCCGAATATGAGTATGACAGCAAATATGGGTAAGGCGATAATAAAGAGTCTTTTTACTGTTTTGTTTACCAAATTCACAAAAGGTTGCTGATTGGCATGCAATTCAGCTGCTTTTTGGTAAAAAACTTGAGCAAAAGAATTACCAATTACTGTTAAAGGAGCACGCAGCACCCGAAAAGTCATACTGTAAAATCCTAAAACGGATTCGCTGAAAGCATATAAAATCGTTGTATTAACCCCTAAATTTTTAAACTCATCGGTAAGCGCATGCAGTGCGTTAATCTTTGGAAATTTATTATGTATTTTGGCTTGCTTTTTCATTTCGGTTCTATTGACAAATTGAAGCAATTGACGATCGTCTCTAAAAAATCGAATAAATAATGTTAGTGTCCCTGCAAAGAATCCAATCGTTAAACTCAAAACCAAAGAACCAATGCCAATGGGATCTATACCCTGAGGTAATACATATGTTTTATTAAACATCTCACCGAAAAAGGCAGTCAATTTTTTCCAAGATTCCCATAAACCAAACTTCGTAATCCCTCCAGCAAATTGCGTTGTAATTCTGCCCGTCGTTTGGGCAATCATAGAATTAGACGTTCCTTTAAACCTTTTTTTTCGATTACTCCAAAAAGTCAATATTCTGTAACTTCCTGCAAAGAATAATGTCGGGGGCACTATCCAGAGCCAAATATCCAATGCTGGTGCATTGATCAGATTAATAAAAAAATCGTGAAAGAGAAATAGGATCAA
This sequence comes from Crocinitomix sp., assembly GCA_030836155.1. Classification (GTDB taxonomy): domain Bacteria; phylum Bacteroidota; class Bacteroidia; order Flavobacteriales_D; family Crocinitomicaceae; genus Crocinitomix. The sequence goes on along the minus strand of JAURQI010000115.1, from coordinate 4,519 downwards.
ATACAGCAGAATCGTAAATGTGCCCAATAAACTAAAACACAAACCTAAAATATTGATTGCTTCTTTATCTGTTTTTGGGAGAACAATAGCTTGCTCATATCGACCGGATGAAAAAACCAGTAAAAAAGAGATAATAGAAGCAAAGAAGGCAAAAGCTCCAAATTCTTCTGGAGAAAAAATTCGCGTTAAAATAGGCGTTAACGCAACAGGTAAAATCTGCGCGATTGTTGTGCCTGTCATCAGCGTAACAACATTCTTTCCAAAATCCGATTTTACGTACCTATTCAACATGATTTGGAATCAAAATTAATGGATTAATTGAACGGAAAATGTGTAAATGATTAATTCCATTAAAAATGCTTTGTTCTTAAAAATTATCTTTGTGAAGATATTTGCTAATTAAAATTGGCAAATTCGTGCTTGATAATAGTTTCGAATTAAGATTTAACATGAAGAAAAGAATTTTAGTAGTTGTTGGTACACGTCCAAATTTCATCAAGATTACTCAGTTTAGAAGAGTTGCAGAAAAATATAGTGATGAACTGGAATTAAGAATTTTACATACAGGACAACATTATGATGCTAAGATGTCAGATGTGTTCTTTCAACAATTTGAAATTGAACCAGATATCTATGGTAACCTAAAAGCAAAAACGCCTGCTGCTCAAATGGGTGAGATCATGATTACTTTGGAATCTATCTGCAATGAATTTAAGCCCGATTTAATCATGGTTCCTGGAGATGTTAATTCGACGCTTTCGACGGCTATTACTGCCAATAAAATGGGAATTCCTTTAGCACATATCGAAAGTGGTTTAAGAAGTCTCGATCGTGAAATGCCTGAAGAGATTAATCGTATTTTAACCGATGAAATCTCTGATATTTTATTAGTAACAGAGCAGAGCGGTTTGGACAATTTAAAAGCGGAAGGAAAACCTGATGGCAAAGTCGCTTTTGTAGGAAATACAATGATCGACACGATTGTTGCTTTCACGCCCAAAATTGACGCCTGCTCTATCCTAGACGATCTAAAATTAAGTCCTAAGGAATTTATTTTGATGACAATGCACCGTCCATCAAATGTTGATCACGAAGAAGGACTAAAAAAGTTAATCACGCTAATTACTGAACTGGGTAAATCATTCAAAGTTGTTTTCCCTATTCATCCGAGGACTTTAAATAAAGCAAAAGGATTTGGATTGCATGATCAATTGGTGAATTTGCCCAACTTGATTATTTCTGAGCCGATGGATTATTTTTCTTTTCAGAAACTGGTCAAAGAATCTTTCACAGTCATAACAGATAGTGGAGGGATTCAAGAAGAGACTACTTTTTATCAAGTTCCGTGCTTAACTGTGAGAGAAAACACAGAACGTCCATCTACGATTACTTTAGGCACCAATGAATTGATGCCGTTTGATACCCCTGAAATTTTAGGCAAAATTGAAGAAATGAAGGCTGGAAAATTCAAAAAAGGAGTCGTTCCACCACTATGGGATGGAAAGGCGACTGAGCGTATTTTTGAGTTTATTCTCAAAAAGTGATTCTAAGGGCCGTCAGGTGCTATTCACTATTAAGTTTTGATTTATTTATCGAAAGATTCATTTTTTTATGTGATGATTTTTCTTTAGACTTGTAGTTCAACCCCAAAATCTAAACTTATGAAATGCTTATCAAAACTTATGGATTTGCTGTATACGGTGTAGAAGCCGTTCGAATTACCGTTGAATCAAATATCGATAACGGAATTAATTTTTACCTCGTTGGATTGCCCGATAGTGCTGTAAAAGAAAGTCATCAACGAATAAAAGCAGCCTTTACTAATTCTGGACTCAAATTTCCCAAAAGAGAAATCACGATTAACATGGCTCCAGCGGATATCCGCAAAGAAGGCTCTGCTTATGACCTAACCATTGCAACTGGTATTTTGGCTGCTAGTAATCAAATCAAACCTGAGCGTTTATCGGATTATGTAATTATGGGTGAAGTCTCATTAGATGGAGGTTTAAGACCTATCAAAGGAGCCTTGCCTATGGCAATTGCCGCAAAAAAAGCTGGATTTAAAGGGTTTATCTTACCTAAACAAAACGCGCAAGAGGTTGCCGTTGTGGAAAATCTAGAAGTATATGGAATTGAACACATTGAAGAATTGGTTAAATTTCTAAATGATGAAAAAGAGCTCCAACCAGAGGTCTTCATGCACCTTCATGATGAGGAGAATGAAGAAGAACTTTTGGTTGACTTCTTCGACGTGAAAGGTCAGGAAAATGCAAAAAGAGCCCTGGAAATTGCTGCAAGTGGAGGACATAATATTCTTCTCGTTGGCCCTCCGGGATCTGGCAAAACCATGTTAGCAAGGAGGTTGCCAACCATACTACCTCAATTAACGATAGATGAAGCGCTTGAAACGACAAAGATTCATTCGGTAGCCGGTTTAATAGGCGCACATAAGGGCATCTTAAAAAAGCGCCCATTCCGTTCACCGCATCATACTGTTTCCGACGTCGCGCTTGTGGGAGGTGGAAGCAATCCCAAGCCTGGCGAAATTTCCTTGGCCCATAACGGTATTCTTTTTTTGGATGAACTCCCTGAGTATAAAAGACAAGTTTTAGAAGTATTACGGCAGCCACTAGAAGATCGAATGGTATCTATCTCCAGGGCAAAAATGTCTGTTGATTATCCTGCCGGATTTATGCTTGTTGCTTCTATGAATCCTTCTCCGTCGGGTGATTTTTACGATCCAAACAACCCCAACAGTGACCCTGAATATGTCGTCAAACGTTATCTCAATCGAATATCGGGACCATTAATGGATCGGATTGATTTGCATATAGAAGTTCCGGCTGTTCCTTTTAAAGATTTGAGCAAAAAATCAATGGGTGAGACCAGCGCAACTATTAGAAATCGAGTTGTTGAAACTCGCCAAATTCAGGAAGAGCGTTATCAAAACATACCATCGATTCATTATAATGCTCAACTCCAGCCAAAACAAATTGAGCAATATTGTACAATCGATCAAACGGCGCGAGATCTGCTCAAAAAAGCAATGGATCGACTCGGTTTCTCAGCCAGATCGTATGGACGCATACTCAAAGTAGCGCGGACGATAGCCGATATGGAGCCCTCCAAAAACATTACACACCAACACATTGCTGAAGCGATACAGTTTAGGAGTTTAGATAGGGGGACTTGGGCTAATCAATAAACAGTCAGTATTTATTATACTTCTGGAAATAAAATATTATGTTTAGCAATCTAACCTTTAATATTATTATCGTGAAACGTTTTACATTGCTCAGTATTATCTTAATTTCTATTCTAAGTCTAACGGCTTTAGCTCCAAAATAAACGCATAAATATGTCGTCAAGGATGCTGGGGTCAAAGCTAAATTCCCTGGTGCTTATGAAATTACTGAAAAGACCAATGAGGAGAGTAAAACGATTTCTGCGACTTGTGAATTGAGTATTGACAAAGATGCTTTTGTATTTTTAATTTCGCACACGGTGCACCAGCTTCAGATAGATAACCCGGCTGAATTGACTACATTATCTGTAACTACATTTGCTGAAAGTTTAGGGGCCAATATTGACAATCAATCACCTTGGAAGATCAAAAAAAATGAAGGCCAAAAAGCTACTTTTAAGTCTGTAGAACAGGGTATTATTGGAGAATATCGAGTAATCATCATCGGTCAAATTCAATATCCAGTTGTCGTCGTTACTTCAGGCGATTCTTTGGATAATGAAATGATTCATAATTTTTCAAAGTCGGTGAAGATTAAAGGATAATTTCTCTGCTTACACCTCAAGAGATGATTAATTCGAGTACTTGTTTGACTTTAATCAGATCAGGTTGCTGGACCATTACCATCTTAACAAATAAATACCAAATAAGTAAGCTCAAAAGTGATGGGCAAACAAGTTTGTTATGCAATTATTGACTTTACGTTGTTCATTACTCTTTTTTGAAACGTACGGTGCATTTTTCTTTTTTGTATATTTACGAGTAAACCAAAAATATTATGGAAAGAAGATCAATCCTTGTTCCCCACGACTTTACTAAAGTAGCAGACAATGCTGTAGATTATGCTTTAGAACTTGCGAAGACGATCAAAGCAAATGTTGATCTTCTACACGTAGTCAAAACATCTAAAGAACAAAGCGGTGCACTAAAGCAGTTTGATAAAATTGTTAGTAAATTGGCAAGTAAACCGTCTGATGTAGAGATTAGAACACATGTTTCTGTTGGATCTATTTATACCGACATCGCGTCAAAAGCATCTGAATTGCACTCGACCATGATCATTATGGGAACACATGGTGCTAAAGGAATGCAAAAACTTTTTGGCTCTTTTGCTATCAAAGTTATAACGAGTACACATGTCCCCTTTTTGGTGGTGCAAGATAAATTTTCTGGTATCGACATGAGTAAAATAGTCGTGCCATTAGATGAGTCGCAAGAAAGCTTACAAATTGAGCAAGTAGCAGGTGGGTTGGCTGAAATATTCAAATCTAAAGT
>JAURQI010000114.1 GCA_030836155.1 Crocinitomix sp. | reverse complement strand
TTAAATAAGAAAGCATTAGCGCCTGCATTAATTTTCCACCAGTCTTTCACATTATAACTAAATGAAGCCTCTAATCCTGTAGCTTGAGAAGTACCAATATTATAAGGTTGACTGATCAAAATACCTTCGTCATAAACCGTTGAAATTCGGTTAATGATATTATTACTCATTCTGAAATAAGATTCTAAACTGAAGAATCCTTTTCGTTTCACCGGTTTGATGTAACTGAACTCAAAGGCATTAATGTATTGTGGCTGCAAGTTCGGATTACCACTTCTCACATTAAATGGCCCTTCCCAGGTGATGAAGGGTTCAAAATAATAGCTTCTTGGACGTTCGATACGACGCGAATAACTCAGTAAGAACTGACTCTTATTTTTCATACTATACGAAAAGTGCGCCGACGGAAACCAATCTAAGCGGTTAATTTCCGTAAAGTCCGTCGCTGCGGTTGAAGTAATATTACGATAGGTATATTCTGCACGCAGCCCAATTTGATAACCTAAGTCCTTGTGTTTTCCGCTAAACATTCCGTACCCTGCATGGATATCACGGACGTAGTTTACGTCAGAACTGAAAAGTGGATTAAAGTCAAAAAGGCCCGTTTCTGTATTGTATACATAGTTTCTACCGATATCTCCACTGGTCCCCAACTGTGATTGAAGACCTACTTCCATTTTTCTTTTTTTCTTTAATGGACGTTTGTAGTCGATATTGAAGCGATAAGAGTTAGAAGGTCCAGTCTCGGAGTAAAGGTTACCTGAACGAATCGTGCCGTCACCTGCATACGCTAATGTGGTATCATTTTGCACTACATCTCTAATATTTGCAATGGCTTTAATACTGATGTTGTGATCCTTATTTCTTTTGATATTGTACTGGTAATATAAATTGGATGTACTGGCTAAAAACTCAATATTATTGCCTTGTTCGTTATAAAACGTTTCGATTAAACTATCGTCGTCATAACTTTCGAAATTATAGTTAGAATAGGGTTGCATAACATTAGAACGCAAATTGGTTCTTACAGCTAAAACGTGGCTATTATTCGGTGCCCATTGTATGCCGCCGCCGCCGCCCCAGCCGCCCATCTTCCAATTGCTTTCACCTTCACTGTATAGGCTATTCACCAATGAATCGTAGGTTGTAATTCGTTCCTCTTCTGTAAATTGAGGACGAGAACGTTGCCGTGTATTCACATTCACATCAAATGTCCAAGCGTTCTTTTTAATATTTAGTGAGATGTCGCCATTGTAATTATCGAAACGTCCTACGCTTCCATTTATCAGACAACTCACGCCTTGTAATTTACTTTTCTTCGTGACAATATTGATTACCCCACTTGTTCCTTCAGCATCAAATTTGGCGGATGGATTGGTAATGATTTCAATGTCTTTAATACTGCTGGCAGGTATGGTTGCTAAGGCATCACTTGCATCCAGGATGGTTGGAATTCCGTCTATTAATAAGGTGAAGCTTGAACTACCCCTTAAACTCACGGTACCGTCTGCTGAAACAGATATGGAAGGAATATTCTCTAAAATCTCTAATGCTGTTTGCCCTTCGGCATTCAGCTGATCTTCAACGTTTACAACTTTTTTATCAATTTCATAAGTGATATCTGGAACTCCACCAATCACTTCTACCTCATCTAAAACATTGGCCGTGAGGGTGAAATCCTTCAATTGACGTGTAATTTGATCATCCGTTAAATCTATTGGACCGAAAATGCGCGATTTATAACCTACAAAACTTACTTTTAATTCGTATTTCCCTTTTGGTAGATCTGGAATTGAAAAGGAACCATCCTCACTCGTTACTGCACCACCAACTGCTTTCTTCTCTGGCAGTTTTGAAGCCATAACGGTTACATACGGCAATGGATCTCCTGTTATGGAATCAATAACATTACCAAAGATCTCACCGGTAGTTGTTCCACCAGCCCCTCTTCTTCCTCCTCCACCTCCTGGTGGTTGGGCAAAAGCGCTGAAACTAAGTAGACAAATCAATGGGAGGTGTAGGAGACGCATATTATAATTTTGTACAAAAATAGGGTTTCTCTTTGGAGTAATTTGTTAATTAATTGATAAAAAACCACTGAAACAAGTGCTATTCAGCAGTTTTTAAATGCGTAAGCCCAGGAATGGCAAGGACTTTAAATGTTAACATTTATTAAAAGATTGAACGTTTTGGAAGTTGAATTAAATTTAGAACCCGTCAACGAGCATAGTTACCGTTCCGCGGTAATCGTAAAACTGTCCGTCACGGTCTTCAAATGTTAATTGATAGACGTAAACACCTTGGGCATGATATCCTCCTAATGATGTATTTAAACCATTCCAACCTTCATAACGATCACTTGTGCTAAAGATCTCTCCACCCCATCGGTCGTAGATACGTAATTGATACGAATCAAAATCATACAAAGAAATCACAGGTAAAAAGATTGGATTTTCACCATTCACAATAAAAGCATTCGGAATGTAAACGATTGGATCTAGCGTAGCACAAACCGTATTAGAAAATGAAGTTTCAGCAAAACCATAAGTATTAATGGCTTCAACTGCTTTTACACGATAACAAAATTGACCTTGTGACTCCGTAAAAGCCGATACGTCATCCACATAAGAACGGACCCCCGGCAATGTAGTTCCAATTGGTGCATCACCAAATACCCCGTTCTCACCGCGATAGATTTCATATCGGACAATTGCCCCGTCAAAGCCTCCGTAAGATGACCAATTAAGGATATGTTTCATCTCTACATGATTGGTCTGGACTTGCAAGAAACTTGTTCTAGCAACATTCGAAGCTGTTCCGATATTACCACACGTATCAATTAAATTAACACGATATTGATATTCTCCTCGTTCAGGAAAGACTTCTTCATCCAAAAAGGTAAAGTATGAACCTCCTGTTAATGGCAACATTTCTCCTAAATATTGAAAGTCTGTTGAATAAGGATCTTTTACTTCAAGTTCATAACGTTCGACGGATGCATCCTCATCAGTATAAACCAAGAGTTCAATATCTCCGCTTAATTCATGTGTCGCTGTTGCTAAATAATGGAAGTCTGGGCGACTGGGTGACTCCGCCACTTGACACACACGATTCGATAGTGAAATCGTATCATTTACGGTCACGGCTCGGATATAATAACAATAGTTGACATCATACAATAATTCGGTATGTGCATATCTTAAATCTGCCGAAGTTATCGTTCCGATTACTTCGTAGGAGCTTCCTCCAATACTCACCAACACCTCATATTTCGCAATTTCATCAGTCCAACCCACATATGGCGTCCATTCTAAATTAATCGTTCGACTACACAAATTATATTCTTGTTGCAGGTGCATCGTAAAATGGGGATCAAGACCCATGGCAGAGGTTTGATAGGTTCCAAAATCTGTAAAACAAGAATCAAAGGCTGCGACACGGAAACCTTCAGGCTCGATGTCTGAAGTGGTAGGAACATAGGTATACTCTGTATTCAATCGACCCCAAACCGTGTCCACTTCCTCCCAGAAAGGTGCATCTTGACGGTAAATAATATAGCCGTAGGTATCTGGAGCTGGATTAACATTCCAGCTTAAATCGACAAATTCAGAAATTGGATTTACCGTCACCCAATCCAGCACAGGAATGTAAGGGTTGATATCATCCTCTAGATCATCCCCGACAATATTTGAGGTGGACGAACATCCGGCATCATTGGCTACTCTCACTTCATATGATAAATAAGCTTCACATACGTCAATTGTATCTAAAACCATATTTGTTCCATAAGGCACTTGCTTACGCAACGTCCATGTTCCGGCTGGGTATTCGCGATAAATCTCATAAAATGGTGCATCGCCATCGTTAATAGGGTCAGCCAATGCATTCCATTCGAGATTCACTCGACCATCTCCCAAATCAGTCATTTCCAAAAACATGGATGAAAGGGTATCGGATGACGATGTACTTCCTCCCTCACAACCAAATTTGGTTAAGATATAATACGACTTGCTTCCTAAATCAGCATCGGCAGCTGCCACATTAAAAAAGTCTGTACCAATGGTCGGTATGGTTGCAATTAATCCATCCTCTAAAGACCAAATTTGATACTCTTCAAAAGTACCTTCTGGATCCACCGATGGTGTCCAAGTTAAATCAACGCTACCGTCGTTCAATACATCTACACAGTGCAGATCAGCAGGTTCAACCGCTAAAGAATTTTTTAAAATGATGCGAACGGTTTCATAGGTTCTTCCTGGAACGGCACAATAATCATCCTTCGCATTTAAAACAAAGGTATACAGCTGTTCTTGACGCTGCACTCCGCAGGCATCTAATAAATGATCACAAGATGTTTGCCAATTAAAATTAACTGTTAAACCTTGTTCTCCTGAAATAATCGGCGGTTCATCTAGCGTGGCACAAGGTAAATAATCACAACCTGATCCATCATCGGTTAAGCCCGTACCAAAATAACTACCCGTTGGAATCAATGTGACAGTTTGTGGCGTTCCATCTTGCAAAAACTCCTCGTCAATGATCTCGATATCAAAATTGATTAAATCACCAGCATAAAAAACAGCTTCAAACGATGTTCCACCATCAAAAGGCGGTGTAATCGTCGGTGCTGAATTGTCATATCCAGGACATGGGATCACTATCAATTGCGATTCGCGATGTACGGTTGAAATGAGAACACCTTCACGATAACAATCAATTTTTTGAGCAAAACCAAAATTACCTGGTGTATTCGAAAGGAATGAGATCGATCCTGTTTGGGGATCCATCGTTGCTGGAATATTTCCCGGATCAAACGTGTCGTCCGGCGTCGGGTTATCAAAAGAAAATCCTGGATTAAAAGGAACGGGTGGTGGATTAATCGGCGGATTAAAATCCCCCGAAGGGAAATGATCTAAAGGTACACCCCAAGAAAATACGAGTGAATCATTGTCGATGTCAAATGCATTAGCGTCAAATTGAAAATCGCTGTTTTCACATAATAGCATGTATGGATCTTGTGCAAATCCTGGAGACGAATCTAAACAAGCGTCCGGTCGCGCATACATGATAGAATACAACGTAAATCCATAAGCATAAGGATCATCTAGATTCGTTAAGTCCCAGTTTCTCGAAAAATCATCATACGTAAATGCCCAACCTTCTGGCGGTGGTGTACCTGCTAATGTCACAACACCTGATTGATAAACAAATTTTTGTACAGCACCTGGTCCTGTACCACCACCTGTACCTATTCCACAATCCAACATGGCCGGCCCACCCAATACTTCGGTGCATACTGGCGATAGATCGGCGTCTGAAATAAAATTACAAATGATAGAATTTACAGATGGATGATTCCATACACGAATCTCTTGAGTTGGATCGATAATTTCTAATCCATTACAGTCACGATAAATGACAAGGGTGAATTGATAGTCATCTCCACCAAGGGCACGCCACGTTATTTCACCCCCCATCAAGTGGGCAGCAAAAGCACCATTTCCTAAAAACATTAGGAGTGTTATGATTAGCGCGTTACGTAGCATCTATTTCCTTAACGTAGTTAAATCCTTTTTATTGAATACGACCTAAAGTATTTTAAGTTGCTTTAAATCGGTGATAATTATGGGGGTTTGGTGGATTTGGGCCTTATTCGACCCCAAACTCGATCAATTCCATGAAAATCTCCGTTCCATATAGAACATCTGTGGTATCAGAATTGTTGATCTCAAGGTGCTTAAAAACCTTTTTTACACTCCCAATATGGCGCGCCTAAACTTCGTATTGACGGCTGTAATCAATCACGGATAAAAAATTCTCCTTTTCAACTATTACGGTTGAGTCAAATCTACAAACAGGTAGGTCATACGGCTCATAAATGTTTTCATAATAACAATTGAGGGCATCCTCATTATTGAGTGCATTCCCATTCCAATTTCGATTATAAGCAATCGCAAAAACCATTTTGATCATGCGATCGTTTTCCTCCACGACTTCAGCTGTTGTTGCTGTTCTTTTTTGAGTCCAGATATCTTGAATTTCCCAACTTAACGTATCGTTTTCTCGTTGATAACGACGAATTTTCTGAATGGTGTCTCCTTCTTCATCTACCAGCGCTTCAGCGATCACTTCCTTGATCTGATAATAATTGGTATGGTGAACAGCTCCGAGGGCTTCATCATGAAACATATCAACGACATTATTAACCTGATAATGTCCCTGACTTACAGGGAAATACTCGTAGCCATAAATAATCGGTTTTGGCTCGTTTTTATTACAGGCCAAAATGATAAAGAAACTGATGAAAGTTAAAAAACGCACTTTATAAATTTACATTAAAATGGGTTGTTAAACAACTATCGCATATGTTTTAGTTGTAAACCATAGAGCAATGTAAAGACACCACCCACTACAAAATACAGAACGATCAGGGCAGTAGTAATCTGCATTCCTCCAAAGAAATAAAGCGTGTCTGCAATCGGAATTAAGGAGTAGATGATATACAAATGAAAGCCAATCTTTCGCATCTGAAACATCAGCCAAATTGCAGCCAAACCGATAACAATAGATAAAAGTGAAACGGTTGAGATTAAATAAAAATTATCATTACCAATATCCACCAATTGCATCATTTCGCTTACCGTACCTTCCATTAGCGCAGCTGTCTCCTCAGTCAAACCAGACATCATCTCTAATTTCTCTTCGCGCAATTCTTCCGCTGTCATCGGGCCGTTAAAAGCATTCGTTACCTGCACAAACAATTGAAAAGATAGACTGATCAATGAAAGAACAAGTAAGACTTTTAAGGTAGTGGGACGTTGTTTTATTGCAGTTTCCATAAGTTATTTGATTTGGGTTATGAATGTAATTGCTTTTTGAATTTCAGGTTGCATGAATTTATCATCCTCAACAAAAGGTACTTCTTTTCTAAAATCTGCTACAATCTGTTCGATTTTCGGACTCGATTTTAACGGTCTTCTAAATTCTAATCCTTGTGCAGCATTGAATAATTCAATTCCGAGAATTTTCTCTAAATTCTCAACAATACGCGCACATTTTGTCGCTGCATTTGCGCCCATACTCACATGGTCTTCCTGCCCATTCGAAGACTCAATAGAATCTACGGATGCTGGTGTTGCCAATTGTTTATTCTGACTTACCACAGATGCCGCTGCGTACTGGGGAATCATAAATCCGGAGTTAATTCCAGGGTTCGCTACCAAAAAAGCAGGTAAATTTCGATTGCCACCAATGAGTTGGTAGGTTCTTCGTTCTGAGATATTACCTAATTCAGCTAATGCTATTGCCAAATAATCAAGCGCCAATGCTAGTGGCTGTCCATGAAAATTTCCAGCCGAAATGATTTCATCCGTGTCTGGAAATATAGTTGGATTGTCTGTCACCGCATTAATCTCACGTTCAACTATCGTTTTTGCATAGTTAATAGCATCTTTACTTGCCCCATGCACTTGAGGAATACAGCGGAAAGAATAAGGATCTTGAACATGCGTTTTATGCTGAGCAATAATTTCGCTTCCATCTAAAATCTCACGCATATGCCTTGCCGTTTCAATTTGCCCTTCTTGATTGCGAATGGCATTGACATTCTCGTAAAAAGGGTTAAGACGGCAATCAAAAGCGTCTAACGAGACACCACCAATAATATCCGCTGCGTGTGATAATTGTTGTCCGTGTATCAAACACCAAACTAAATACGCACTCATAAACTGAGTACCGTTTAATAAAGCTAAACCTTCTTTTGATTTTAATGTCAATGGCTCCCAACCCAAAGCTGCAAGCGCTACTTTGGCTTCAACTTTTTCACCTTTGTAATAAACCAAACCCTCGCCTAACAAGGGCAGCGCCATGTGCGCTAGTGGTGCTAAATCTCCAGATGCTCCAAGTGATCCTTGCTGATAGATCACCGGCGCCATGTCATGATTATAAAAATCAATCAATCGTTGCACTGTTGCTAACTGCACTCCAGAATGCCCATAGGATAAACCTTGAACTTTTAACAGCAACATCAGCTTCACAATTTCTTGCGGAACTTCCTCCCCTATTCCGCATGCATGCGAAAGAACAAGGTTACGTTGCAAAATACTTAAATCTTCGTTAGAAATAATGGTGTTGCATAAAGATCCAAATCCTGTATTGATGCCATAAAACACTTCATTACCTGAAGCCATTTTTTCATCTAAATATGCGCGGCATTTGATTATCCGATCTTTTGAAGCTTCATCCAATTGAAGCTTTTGTTTCGTTTCGACAATTGTCTGGATGTGATCAATTGTCAAGTGGGAGTTTGAAATATAATGATCAGCCATTATTTATGTTTATTGAGGAAATCTTCCTTGGTCAATGTTTCTTGTTCGCCAGTTACCATATTCTTTAGTGTAACGGTTCCGTTTTTTAATTCATCCGATCCAACTAATACCACAAACGGAATATGGCGATTATTGGCATATTTCATTTGCTTCTTCATGGCTTTCGGCTCAGGATAGATCTCACAAGGAATATCTAATCTGCGCAAACCTGCAGCAATCTGCATGCTATAAATTTGTTCTTCTGTTCCAAAATTGATGAATAAATAGGTGGTCGTATTCGTTACCGATGACGGAAATAAATCCAACTCGGTCATAACATCATAGATGCGATCTGCACCAAATGAAATTCCAACTCCCGACAAACCACTTAAGCCAAATAAAGCCGTTAAGTCATCATATCTTCCACCTCCACAAATACTTCCAATTTGCACGTTATTTGCAGAAACTTCGAATATCGCTCCGGTATAATAATTTAACCCTCTGGCCAATGTCACTTCCAATTCAAGCTTGGCTTGTTTTAACCCTAAGGTTTCTACCTGATTAAATACCCACTCCAATTCCTCAACACCTTTTAATCCTATTTCAGAATCGGCGAGGTATGACTTTAACAGGTCTAATTTCTCGGTATTTGTTCCTGAGAGCTGGAATAATGGATCAATCTTCTCTATGGCATCATTGCTTACACCGCGTTCGATCAATTCTTTGATCACGCCGTCTTTGCCAATCTTATCCAATTTATCAATGGCTACGGTAATGGGTACTAATTTATCAGACTCACCACATACCTCAGCAATACCTGAAAGAATTTTGCGGTTATTGATTTTAATTGAAAAATCAGGCAAACCTAAATTCGTCAATACCTCATCAAAAATTTGAATCAATTCTACTTCGTAAATCAATGCATCACTTCCAACAACATCTGCATCACATTGATAAAATTCGCGGTAACGTCCTTTTTGGGGACGATCAGCACGCCAAACAGGTTGAATTTGATAACGCTTAAATGGAAAATCTAAGTCATTTTGGTGTTGCACAACAAAACGGGCAAATGGCACAGTTAAGTCATATCGCAGGGCCTGATCTGAAATGGAATTGGCAAATTTTGGAAGTTCATTATTATTGAGAGCGTCCTGATCTGCTTTTTTTAATTTATCACCTGAGTTTAAGACGCGGAATATTAAACGATCCCCTTCCTCTCCATATTTCCCCATCAATGTTTCGCGCTTCTCAACAGATGGTGTTTCAATAGGTAAGAATCCATATTTTCTGAATACCGTTTTAATTGTATCAAAAATGTAGTTGCGTTTTACCATCGTTTCTGGTAAAAAATCGCGTGTTCCTTTAAATGTTCCCGGCTTTTTACTCATAATTCCAATTCTGATCTCCGCAAATTTAAACTTTTGAATCGGAATAAATGCCAGAAGCACAAGAGATCGCCTAGTTTTTCTCAACAACTGATGTAGTCCTAGTCTATTCCTTTCATCAAGGTTATCAAAGTATGAAGTTTTATGACTTGATTAATGGAATCGATTTATTTCCTAACTTTGATAGACAAGGTAATGATTGCATGGGACATCAACATCATCACGATCGCGGCACGAAAAATCTAAGGCTCGCTTTTTTTCTAAATTTCATCTTTACCATAGTAGAGATTGTTGGAGGGTTATACACCAATAGTATTGCGATTCTATCAGATGCTGTTCATGATTTGGGAGATAGCTTAGCATTGGGCACCGCTTGGTATTTGCAACGTAAATCTACCCAAAAACCAGATGCTAATTATTCGTTTGGTTATCGACGATTTTCATTATTAGGAGCCCTGATCAATTGTGTGGTCCTATTAGTTGGTTCAATTTATATTATCAGCGAAGCATGGGAAAGGCTACTAAGTCCTGAACATGCTGACCCAGAGGGCATGTTTCTTTTCGCCATATTCGGCATATTGGTGAATGGTTATGCGGCTTGGAAGTTGAGCACTGGAGAGAGTATGAATGAGAAAGTGATGTCTTGGCATCTTATCGAAGATGTTTTAGGATGGGCAGCTATCTTAATTGTATCGGTGATCTTTTATTTCAAGGACATTCCAATCCTTGACCCTATCCTATCGTTATTGATAACTTCGTACATCCTTTGGAATGTATTCAAAAGATTAAGAGAAACAATCCATTTATTTCTTCAAGGACAACCCGACAATGTTGATCGATCAGTTTTAATTAACCAATTATCAGCGGTTAAAGGTGTTGACAGCCTTCATAATATTAGAATATGGTCTTTAGATGGAGAACATCATGTCTTTAGCGCACATGCTGTCATTAGTTCTGCCAATACAGTTGAGGAAATAAAGCGGATCAAAAAAGAATTAAAAAAGGTGCTCAACACCTACCCTTTTGAGCATTACACAATAGAAACTGAACTCAAAGATGAACCATGTCGGATAACAAAAATAGAGACCGAATAGAGACGATCACCATTTTTTGCGGGTCAAGATCAGGTGAACTTCCAGCATATATAGAAATGGCCAAATCAACCGGTCTTTTGCTGGCCGAACGTGATATCCAAATCATTTATGGTGGTGGAAAAGTAGGAATGATGGGTGAACTCGCTGATGCCTCATTATCGGCCGGCGGAAAAGTCATTGGAATCATCCCTTCCTTTCTTTGCACAAAAGAAATCGCCCACGACGGACTGACCGAGTTGCTAGTCGTAGAAACCATGCATGAAAGAAAACTAAATATGCAAGAAGGGTGTCAAGGTTTTATCACGCTGCCAGGAGGATTTGGAACCATGGAGGAATTTTTTGAAGTATTAACTTGGGGACAATTGGGTTTGCATCAAAAGCCCATCGGTTTATTAAATCCAGCGGGTTATTTTGATCCACTCATTGAATTTCTGGATCAAATGGTCGCGAAAGGTTTTCTGAGTAAGCAGGATCGAAAGATGGTTTTATCAGCAGATCAACCCGAAAATTTATTAGATCAAATGCTGAATTATTCTCCTCCACCTGTGCCACAATGGCTAAATCGTTCGACTACTTAAGTTAAGGTCATCATTGAGTTAGAATCCCTTTCAATTTCGTAAATTTGCCCAAATTAATTTTGACATGGTTAAATTCAAAACACGTATTCGTTATTACCTGATAGGCATGAGTATCGGTTTAATTTTTGTGTATTTCATGTTTGGAAACCGCAGCTGTTCATGGTTACCGGGCAATCGTGTCAAAAATATGATTGGTGAAAAAGAGATTATTGTTGGAGATAGTGTGTTGGCCATTATGAACTGTATGTCGCTTTCAAATGATGATGTCTATGCGGTTCTCAAGAGTTCAGGTAATGTTGAGTTCTCAAAAAGCATAACCAATGAGCGTCCAAAAATTTATCACATTGAAGGTGAAAAGGAAGGTAAGATTTACATCGTGAAATTTGCGTTATATGAGCGAATTCCAATGGTAGACGAAGGCTATGCCGAAGTCTTATCGGTTGATTATGAAAAGCGACCTAGTGAATGCGTTACCAGCGTTAGTAATAAGAATAAGTCTGTTTTGCCGCTGCCACATGATGATGTTATGGCGATATTAGAGAGCAATGAATTCAGGATTCTAGAACGCGCAACTTGCGAAATGGAAGTATATGGCTTAAGTGAAGAGGATGTATTAGCTTTTCATAAATCTGCAAAAATTGATATTCAAGATTCTCAACCAAGATTAAGTCCAAACCCGATATACGTTCTTAATGGAACAATTGACAATAACACCTACGCTATCGAATATATCGTTGGTGAATTAAAAACGCGAATTTCAAGAATCACCGGAGAAAAACCATCAAATTGCATGGATCTGTAACAAACATTACAATCTAAAGGGAATGGATTGCTGAAATTTGTCAAAAAAACAATTGATATGGGATTATTTTCAAACTTATTCGGAGGAGGGCGCAACGAGCGCGTACAGGAGCTATTAAATGAAGGAGCTGTTATTATTGACGTTCGTACAAAAGGCGAGTTTCAGTCAAATCATGTGCAAGGAAGCAAAAATATTCCTTTACCAGAATTGCGCGGAAAGGTCAAAAAAATTAAAGCAATGAATAAGCCCGTTGTCGTATGCTGCGCAAGTGGTGTAAGAAGTGGACAGGCTAAATTGATTCTAGAAAAAGAAGGTATTACAGTTGAAAACGGCGGAGGATGGCGCTCATTAGCGTAATTAAGTCACAAGGACAATTTTATTGGCGAAATCTATTTCGCAATTGGACTATCATCCGCCTTATTAAACTAGGCACCGGGTTAGGTTTTACACTGAGTTACCCGAAGCATGAGGAGTACGCGCTTTTGTTTATCGGCGTGTACTTCTTATTTTTGGCAATATTTACACGTGGCTGTTCTCCTGGAGGACAATGCGATGTTTAATTGTCTTGATAAACAAATATGGCTAAAAAGCTTGACCTTCTTGACTCTGCGGATATCGATGACTGTCGCGTTGATCTATCTTTCAAAAACGGCTTTGTCTTTAGTCAATTTCTACTCTTTTTTGTTTTTATTATGGGTCTGCTGGGTATCATCGCAATGATGAACGGAGAACTAGGTTATTTTTTTGGTCTACCTCTCATTCTTCTTGCAATCTTTGGATTAACTTATCGACACGGCACCGATATTTCAGTTGACAACCAATATATTCGACCCTATTCTAGATTATTCGGCGTTAAAACCGGTAAATGGATACCTACGACTCTGTTAGTTGATATGGCTATTTTAAAAATGGGAAAAACAATTGGCATTCAATATGAAAAAACTTCAGAAGATCAGCGGAACAAAAAAGGAGTTTATGATTTTTATCTTTTAAGTACCAACCATCGAAAACGCGTTAATATTACTTCTTTTTCTTCAATGAAAAAAGCATATGAAGAAGGACAATATATAGCCGATTTATTAGCAAAAAGATTTACTACTTTCCAACCTGTCATTTCTAAGGCTACACGCGCTAAACGCTACGAAAGGCACTATTAAGCCATTCCTTCAGATTCAAGAAGGCGTATCATTTTCTCAACGAGTTTTTCAACTGGACAATCACCATTCAACACATGATCAGCCTTTAAATAATGTTCTTCGCGTTGTCTAAGGAGTTTTCTAATGTATTGATATAATTGTTCCGCATCACTTTTTTCGGATTCAATTAAAGGGCGATTGGTATTATCTTTTAATAAACGTTCTACCAAAACAGCTGGAGGCAAACTCAAGTAAATCGATTTGCCATTTTTTTGGATATGCGATTGATTGATTTCAGAACAATATGCACCGCCTCCTAAAGCAATAACAGCCAGCCGATGAACGTTTTCTTTAATCCAGTTCGATTCGATTTGACGAAAGCCAGCCTCTCCTTCCGCTTCAAACAATTCAGCTATGCTCTTATGGGATAAGGTTTCAATCGCTTCATCACTATCTATAAAAGGAAGGTTCATTTTTTTAGCCAGAGCGCTGCCAACGGTTGATTTACCTGACCCCATAAAGCCGACTAGAAATATTGGTCCTTTCATCAATACAAAAGTAATGAAAATGCATGCATTCTGAAAGTTTTAACTTTTTGCTTTAAGTGCACTCATTTAACTGAAATTCATCATTTTATTAGGTTACTCTCAAAGGAATCCAAAAAGTCTGTCAAAAATAATTTCCTTTTTTTCAAATTTTATTTTGGCAGATAAAATAAACCCTCTATATTTGCACCCGCAAACACGGTTGATCTGGTAGCTCAGTTGGTAGAGCATCTCCCTTTTAAGGAGAGGGTCCTGGGTTCGAGCCCCAGCCAGATCACAACAAACAGGAATCAGAAATGGTTCCTGTTTTTTTTGTCAAAATAATTCTAGTAGAGCATCTCTCCGTCTGAGACGGAAAAGGGTCCTGGGTTCGATCAGGCTCAGACTAACAGATCACAACAAACAGGAATCAGAAATGGTTCCTTTTTTTTTTGTCAAAGAATTCTAGTAGAGCATATCTCCGTCATTAGTGCATTTGCAATGAACGCGGACGTCAATAAATAATTTTCATCTCGTTCATGGTTCAGGTCCAAATGACATGGACGAGACCTTAGGTCCAAATAAACTATTCAAAGACCTAGCGCATGAACTAGCTAAAAATGGAATTGCGGTAATTCGCTACGAAAAAAGAACGAGAGCCTATGCAGGACGTCCGGAACTTGATGTCGCAAGCTTAACGCTTGACGAAGAAACGATTGATGATGCATTAAGCGCTGTCTAATGGAAAAACAGAAGGTCAATTACCCTCTGGTTTATCTACCGCTTATTGGACTTATTCAAAATGAATACCAACAAACCCAAGTTGCTGCGGACTTAAACAAACCGATTTTGGTATTACAGGGTAAAAGAGACTATCAAGTCACCGTTGAAGACTATAAGAAATGGAAATCAGCATTAAATAAACAT
>JAURQI010000113.1 GCA_030836155.1 Crocinitomix sp. | reverse complement strand
TTAGCGCCAAAGAGCATTAACACCGCTAAAAGGATGAAAATGACTTCGCCACCACCAATGCTATTTAAAAATAATAATGTCATCTAAAAAAAAAGCCTTCCTTCCGCCATAAACGGATGTGGAAGGCTTTTAAGCTTTATGATTAGATTCTATTTCTTTTTATCTTCTTTATCACTTGTAAAGTCAATTACTGCAGGCGTTGCAATGAATAGTGATGAATAAGTACCGACAACGACACCGATCATCAATGCAAATACAAAGCCTTTAATTGCGTCTCCACCAAAGATAAAGATAACTAACAATACAATGAAGGTTGAGACTGATGTATTTACCGTTCGACCTAAAGTTGAGTTCAATGCCATATTGATGACTTCCTTGCGGTCTTTCTTTGGATGAAGACCCAAGTACTCACGTATACGGTCAAATACAACCACGGTATCATTAATAGAATAACCTACAACTGTTAGAATTGCCGCAATAAATGCTTGGTCTATCTCCATCGAGAATCCAATCCATCCATAAGCAATTGAGAAGATTGACAATACAATCAAAACATCGTGAGCCATAGCAATTAATGCTCCAAGTCCATATTGCCATTTTCTAAATCGGAATACGATATATAAGAAGATGATCAATAATGAGAATCCAATTGCATAAAGTGAATTCGTTTTCAAATCCTTTGAAATGGTTGGAGCGATCATTTTCGATTCCGTAATTTCAAAAGTTTCAACAACCTCGGTCGAGTCTGATATTACAAGGTCTCCAGTCGTTAATTCTGCTAAACCAACGCGTAATAAGGAATCCACCGTATTACTCAATTGCGTGTTCTTTTCAGCATCCGCATTTTCATCCATTAAGTGTTTTGTAGTGATCAATGCAGTGAAGTCATTATCTACCATTTTAACACCTGGTTCGTTCTGATCAAATTTGTCTTTTAAAACCGTACGAATTCCATCAAAATCAGCTTCTTCTTGGAAAACTACCTTATACTGACGACCACCACTAAAATCTACACCAAAGTCTAGACCTCTTGTTACTAATGAGCCAATACCCAGTAAAACAACTGCCGCAGACACGAGGTAAAACATTTTTCTTTTTCTAACAAAAGGAACTGCTGATTTAGTAAACCAGTTCTCGGTTAATTTAGATGAGAAAGTCACTTTCTTATCTCGCTCAGTAAAAGCCGTAATAATCAAACGCGTAATAACAACAGCAGCAAAGAATGAAGTAAAAATACCAATTATCAATGTCGTTGCGAAACCTTTGATTGGTCCTGTTCCAAACACCGCCAATACGATACCTGTCAATAAGGTGGTAATGTTAGCATCCAAGATAGCAGATAGTGCTTTTGCATAACCTTCTTTAATGGCACCTTTAACACCTTTTCCACCTCTTAGTTCTTCACGAATACGCTCGAAAATAAGTACGTTGGCATCCACCGACATACCTATAGTTAAAACAATACCCGCAATACCAGGTAATGTTAAGATTGCTTTTAACGAGGCCAGTGCACCAATCAATAAGAAGATATTGATCAGTAGAGCAGCATCCGCTACCAAACCAGCACGGTTATAATAGAAAACCATATATACCAACACAATCAATAATGCAAAGGCAAATGACCAAAGTCCAGAATTGATATTGTCAGCACCTAATGAAGCACCTACAATTGATTCATCTACGATACGAACGGGAGCAGGTAATGCACCCGCATTTAATAGTCCTGATAAATCTTTTGCTTCTGCCATTGAGAAATCTCCTGTAATGGAAGAAGTAAATTTCATTTCTTCTTGAACAACAGGCGCTGAATAAACGATATTATCCATTGTAATCGCAACTTGGCGCTTTAAGTTAGCCTTAGTCATGGCATTCCACTTATCGGCACCAATGTCATTCATAACCATACGCACACCGAACTTACCGATTTGGCTGTTGTCTAAATCTGCATATTTGATGTCTTTTCCACTTACTTGCGGTCCAGTACGTGGTACTTTGATTGCATGTAAATAGATTAATCCCATTGGTAAACCATCATCATCCGTCAATTCTTTTGCTGACCACATGAATTTCAAATCTTGTGGTAAGTTGTTGCGAACAACCGGATGGTTTAAACGAACATTCAACGTTGCCGTATCACGCACACGTGCATAACCTACCGTTGAACCAGGTGCATAACCAATAGGTTGACCTGACTCATCGTATTGAATTGCTAAGTTTAATAGTGACTGAATTGGATATTTTTCTTCCAATTCTTTTGAAGACAATGTCGAATCAGGCTGAGCCGCTTCATCCGTAACGTCTTCAGTTAACAAGTCGTTATCTTCTCCAGTTGTGTCAGCCTCTTCTTCGCCGTCTAATAGGTTTTCTAAAGCATTTTCAGCTTCCTCAACAGCCTCTTCGCCTTCTTGTAAAAGGTTCTCTAAAGCGTTTTCAGTTGCTGTTGTATCTACTTCAGCTTCTTCAACAATTTCTTCCTCTTCTTCTGAAACATCACCGAATAAAACACGGCTTAATTCTGTTTGAGATTGAGCAAGGATTCCACTAATACCATTAGCAGCGTTATCATATACTTCATAGAACTCAAGGTTTGCCGTCGATTGTAATTTACGTCGAACAGACTCTTTATCTGTTATACCTGGTAATTCAACGAAAATACGGTTAGAACCTGGTTGTTTTTGAATTGTTGGTTGTGCAACACCAAACTGGTTTACACGTTTCTCGATAATAATCTCGATTCCATCAAGGGCTTTATTGGCTTGTTCTTTTAAGAACTCAGCAACTTCTTCGTTAGTGGCATCAGATGCTAACTCATCCGGGTTGTGCATGTGAAAGACTTTCGCCATTGGCGAACCATTGTTTTGAGTATCATACTCTTCAACAAATAGATCAATAAAGTCACCTTCACCAAGATTTGTACGTTCAAGCGCTGTGTTGAAAGGGTTACGGAATTCTTGACGCAATGTATTACCTGCAAGTGCAGATACCAATTCCGGAACCGAAATTTCTAACGTTGCACTCATACCACCCTTAAGGTCTAACCCAAGGTTGATTTCTTTTTCCTTACATTCAGCATAGCTGTATCCGAAATGAATCTCCTCATTAGCCTTACTCTTTAAATATTCCCCACGGAAAATATTTTCAATAGAGCTGCTATCAATGCTGCTTGCTAAATAGAAAGTATCCTTTCCATCGTAATAAGCCTCAGAATCGGTTCCGTAAAGGGAATCGATTTGCACCTTAGCGTAATCCTCTGCATCTTTTTCGACACCACTAGTGGCCCAAGTAAAAGAAAGTTGGTAAATACATGCCAATACCAATGCAACTGTTATTGACCAAAAAAATCCTTTATTTCTCATTTAAAGTGATAATTAATTGTGTTGAAACGCCCGAAAAAACTAGTATTTTCAGTAAATCGAATTCACGCACAAAATTCAAGCCTGCAAATATAGAATTTCAAATGTAAATAACCAATACAAAAGGGTTAAATAATCAGAAACCGTCAGCTTGCTCAAAATTCTGCAGCGAATAAAGGGATCCGCGCTTATTTTTTATAAAAAGGTGGCTTAACCACTTTTGCTTTTATTTGTTTATTTCTAACCTCGATGTAAATTTCAGAATCGATAGCAGCAAATTCGACATTTACATATCCTAGGCCAATTGCTTTATTCATTGATGGAGACATGGTGCCAGAAGTCACTCTTCCAATTGAATTGCCATCTGCGTCATTGATAGGGTAGTCATGTCTTGGAATTCCGCGATCAATCATTTCAAAACCAACCAATTTTTTGGTAACACCCGCTTCTTTCTGAGCTTTTAAATTTTCAGAGTTGGTGAATTCTTTGGTGAATTTTGTGATCCAACTTAGTCCCGCTTCTAACGGAGAAGTCGTATTATCGATATCATTTCCGTATAAACAGAATCCCATTTCTAATCTTAATGTATCACGTGCAGCTAAACCGATTGGCTGAATGTCTGCGTCTGCACCTGCTTCAAAAACACGATCCCATAATTCGGCCACATCTTTATTCTTGACATAAACTTCAAATCCGCCTGATCCTGTATAACCTGTTGCAGATACCATGACGTCATCAATTCCTGCAAACTTTCCGATTTGGAAGGTATAATACTTCATGCCTTTCAAATCGATATCCGTTAATTGCTGCATGGCATCAGCTGCTTTTGGTCCCTGAATTGCCAAAAGAGAATAATCATCAGAAAGGTTGTTCATCTCAACACCAAGGTCATTTCGATCTGCAATCCAGTTCCAATCTTTTTCAATATTCGAAGCATTGACGACGACAAAAAACTCTTCAGCATTTTTTCTGTAAATAATGAGGTCATCTACAATTCCGCCTGTTTCATTTGGCATACACGTATATTGAGCCTGACCATCTACCATTTTAGAAGCATCATTGGAAGTTACTTTCTGAATTAAATCCAAAGCTTTTTCTCCTTTTAAAAGGAATTCCCCCATATGGGAAACGTCAAAAACGCCTACGCCATTTCTAACGCATTCGTGTTCTACTTTTACGCCAGCGTATTGTACGGGCATGTTAAATCCGGCAAAAGGAACCATTTTAGCACCTAATGCAGTATGTTTAGCTGTCAATGCAGTATCTCTCATTTCTGATGTGTTTTTAAAGAATTAATTCACTCTTCAGTTGGTGAAAAGTGGAAGACAAATATAATGGAAATCCCAAGAGTTTTGAGGTCCATTTTTTCAAAAAAAAAGCAGACTTCATTTCGAAGTCTGCTTTTCATGGACAAAAGTCCTTATCGTTTATTGCTTAATGACTTTGGCGACGGTTATTTGGTCACCATTTTCATTTAGTAAAGTTACAAAATAGGTTCCATCAGCTTGACCATTATTCAGATCAACACTAAATTGATTCTGGTTGAAGTTTTGAACAAAAATGACACGCCCTAAAACATCCTTAATGATGACTGTTCCGGCTTCAACATCTCCCGTGTTTACCGTTATGATTCCTCGTGTTGGATTCGGGAAGATACTTAAAGCTCCATCGTTTTCATCCAAACCAAGACAATCAATTACGTTTACAGTTCCAGGATTGTATTCGCTACAAGTTCCATCAACTGTGTATGTAATAGTCCATTCACCAATACCTGCTGCAGAAGGATCAAACTCTCCTGTTACTGGATCGATACAATCATCACAATCAGCAGACCATGTTCCGCCATCTTCAGAGACGGAGAGAATGACTACGCCGCTTTGTTCACAGATATCATCTATCGGATTAATGGTAATGTCAGATTCAACAACAGTTACTGTTCCCGGATTATATTCTCTACATGTTCCTTCAACCGTATACGTTATGGTCCATGTGCCGAGACCGGCAGCTGTTGGATCAAATTCCCCAGTTACTTCGTCTATACAACCTCCACAATCAGCTGACCAAATTCCACCCGGTTCAGAAGCTGTTAAAACAACACTTTCTGCGTCCTTACAAAGGTCTTCAATCGCGTCAATCATGATATCAGATTCTAAGACGTCTACCATAATAGTATTGAAATGGCTGCATGTTCCATCTACACTATAGGTAACTTCATATGTTCCTGTTCCGGAAATAGTCGGATCAAACGTTCCAGTTTCATCCATACAGTCGTCGCAATCAGCAGACCAGACACCACCATCTTCAGTAGCCGTAAAATCAACTGCAGTTCCTTCAATACAGATATAATCAACCGTATCGATATAGATATCAGAGTCGAAGGTTACTTCAGCGACAACAGGGACACGTTCACTTGCACAATTGTAAGGATGAACTTCCCAATTGTAGAAATAATAATAAAACTCATCTCCTGTGCTACTTCCAACGATCTCAACTGATTCGTCAATTGTATATGGATAAGTAGCCCCCGTTTCATTTCTGTATAAATCAGGCAATGAACCATCTGTAGTACCTAATTGCAAGCTTGTTCCAACCGGAACCATAAAGTCTAAAACAACAGTACTTACACCAGCAGGAAGGTTAGTCGTTAAAGATTCTAATACCGTTCCGTCATTATCGCGTAATTCAATTGTTCGTTCACCTTCTTCACCTGCATTTACATCAACTGATCTTAAATATACAGGTGCTGGATTATTGAATACTAAGTATTGATCACCGCTGTAAAAATCACCAGTTCCAAAGTCATAATCAGCAGGGCCGAGGTATGTAGGATCATCGTAAAGATCATCCTCTACATAATAAGTAGTTGTTGCGTCTAGGGCAGGGGTTTCATAGACTCCACCCTCAAAGATAGGTGCTCCTCCAGTCGGGTCAGTGTACCATTTTAAAGTTCCTTCACCAACAGCACTTAGCGTAGCAGTTTGATCGACACAATTTGTATCACCAACAACCTCGGGAGCTTCTGGGAATGAAACATTAACATATTCAACTTTGGTTAAAGTACTGTCTCCAACTAAGTTTGTAGCCGTTAACGTTACAGAATAGACGCCTTCAGCATCATATGTGTGAATTGGATGCTGTTCAGTTGATGTTTCGCCATCACCGAAGTCCCAAGACCATTCAATTGGAATATTGGTTGAAATATCAGTGAAGTAAACGGTTCCTGAACATGTTATTTCTGAATTGGCAAAGAAATCAGTATATGGTACATCATCCGGAGGGTTACAAGACCATTCGATCTCGAATCCAGCTTCTTGAACATAACTATCAGAATGAAATACGATTGTAATGGCACCGCCTGATGATGTTACTGTAGCAGGAGGAAGGTTTGCATTACAATAGCGATCGATTAATGGGGCGAATTCATCTTCACCGTCATAAAGCTCTAACCAATCCCATCCACAAGAGGCATCTGGAAAATCTTCAACATCAAAAGAAATGAAGTTTAAATCTACTGTAGCAGCTCCTAATGGGGCAATGGTTACTTGAGAATTGTTACCAGCGCTATAATCTGCACCTGGTCCACCACTGTCAAATATGGTTCCAGTACAAGCTGTTTTTGTTCCAAGTTCACCATCTGGAGGTAAGGTAAAGATACAATCATCTTCAGGGTTTATGGTAATAAAATCAACGTAAGTAATTTCATCTGAACCACATGCACCGCCATCTACTGATAGCGTTACAGTATATGTTCCTTCTTCCGTATATAACAAAAACAGCCGCCCGAAGGCAGCTGTTTTTTTAACAATTGATATTTTTATTAACTATTGTTTAACCACCTTTTTGATTGTGATTAAACGATTTTCATGGTCATAAAATTCTACAAGATATGTTCCTCTTGCGCTTAATCCTTCTAAGTCAATCGTAGAAACTGAATTATTCAAAGTTACGTTAGTAACAACCTTACCTAACAGATCCTTTACGACAATTGTTCCTGAAGGCACAGCTCCAAGGTCAACCGTAATGGATCCACGCGTTGGGTTAGGATAAACTTTAACTTGGTTATCGTCCCATTCATCGGTGCCTAAACAATCGACAACTTCTATTGTAATTGTATTCATAAAGCTACAAGTACCTTCAACAGTATAGGTAATAACCCATTCTCCTTCACCGGCAACAGCAGGATCAAATGTACCCGTTTCATTATCAATACAACTTGCACATGTCGCAGACCATATTCCACCACCTTCACTGGCGTCCAAATCAAATTCGCTGCTCTGAACACAAACAGGTTCAACAGGTGTAATAGTAATATCAGACTCTTCTTCAACGTCTGCTAAAACAAGAACGCGATCACTTACGCAATTGTAAGGGTGAATCTCCCAGTTGTAGAAGAAGTAATAATAATCTGGACCAGCACTGCTGCTTGAAATCACAACCGATTCAGCTAACGTGAATGGATAAGCAGGTCCGCCACTATTGTTACGATACAAATCTGGTTCAGAACCAAGGGCTGTACCTAGTTGAAGGTTATCACCAACTGGTAATTCCAAATCTAAAATCACAGTGCTTTCACCGCTTGGGATATTGACAGAACGTGATTCGATGAGTGTTCCATCCACATCTCTTAATTCTATATTTCTAATTCCAGATCCATTTGCATAAACATCAACAGAGTGCAAATAAACCGGAGAAGGGTTACTGAACACTAAGTGCTGATCTCCAGCAAAGAATCCGCCGCCACCAAAGGTGTTGTCAACAGGACCAACATAAGAAGGGTCTTCAAACTGATCATCTTCAACATAGTAAGTTGTTGCTTCATCAATTGCAGGTGTATTAAATATATCTCCTTCATATAAAGGTGAACCTCCAGTTGGAACGTCATACCATTTCAGGATTCCAACTCCTGAACCAGTTAATGTTGCAGATTCTCCAGGACAATTAATATCACCCTCAGCAGCAGGTGCTTCAGGGAATGAAACGGATACATAATCAACAACGGTATACGTGTCACTACCAACAAAGTTTGTTGCTGTTAATGATACTTCATATGTACCTTCACTTGTGTAAACATGCGATGGGTTTTGATCAGTAGAGGTTTCACCATCACCGAAATCCCATGACCACTCAGTAGGTGCATTAGTCGATAAGTCTAAGAAATGGACAATTCCATCACAGCTTGTTGTCGTGTTTGAAGTAAAGTTTGCTTCAGGAGTATCTTCTGGTATGTTACACGACCATTGGATTTCGAATCCTGCGTCTTGAACAAAACCGTCGGAGTGGAAAAAGATCGTGATTGAAGAACCAGAAGACGAAAGGTCAGTAGGTAATTCATTATCGCAGAAACGTCCGATTAACGGGCTAAATACATCTGGTCCATCATAAATTTCAACATAATCATAATCGCAGGTGACACCAGGTCCAGGCTCTACGTTAAAAGACGGAAATGTTAAATCAACTGTTTCCGCTCCAAAAGGAGAGATTGTTACTTGAGCATCCTCACCAGAACCATAATCACCGTCTGGACCGCCACTATCAAATACAGTACCCTCACAACCTAATTGAGTTGTTGCGCTGCCTTCAACAGGCAAGATTAAAATACAATCGAGCTCTGGATTAACTGTGATATAATCTGTAAATATAACTTCGTCCGTACCACAATCGCCACCATCAGCATATAATGTTACCGTATAAACTCCTTCAGCCATGTACATGTGAGAAGGGTTGGTTTCCGTACTTGTTTCTCCGTCACCAAAATCCCATTCGTAAGTGATTGCATTTTCACTTGTGTTTTCAAAATTAGCTACCCAAGGAACAGTACATCCGACTGTGTCTGGAGTAAAAAAGTCTGCAACGGCAACGGGGTTGTATACATCGCCAACACCTACTGCATACCATGCGTTTGCTGTTTGCTCCACTTCGAAAGTACAAGTTCCGAATAAGTCAATTGCAGATTGAATCGCGTAAAAACGGGCATCGGCGTGATTAGAGCCTGGAGTTAGATATACGGTTAAATTTCTAAATGCAACCGCGCCAGCATCTTCAATTCCGATGGCTTCGACGACATAATCATCACCATTATCATTGGTTCCAGAACCGCCTTCCGTTAATAGATAAAACCAGAAATTCTGTACTCCACTATTTGTGTGCACTCCACCACTATCTCCTCCGTCAAGGGGAGCCCAATCATCTCCAAAATAGGTGTCAGGATCACCATAAGCATTAGGGTTGGACATAGAACGTAAAGTAAGTCCAATCTCAGCGCCTACCAACCAATCGTAATCACCGGGTCGTGCATAACGCTCAATTGCATTACCGAATATGTCACTAAATGATTCGTTTAATGCACCTGATTCCGCTTCATAAATAAGTCCAGCAGTAAAAGTTGTTAAACCGTGAGTAACTTCGTGTCCAGCAATATCTAATGATGTGAGAGGTGTAACGCCCCCGCTTCCGTCGCCATACGTCATTCGTGAACCATCCCAAAAGGCATTTACGAAATCAGCACTGTAGTGTACATAGCTATTCAAAGCAAAACCAGTATTGTCGATACTGTTACGTCCATGTTCGAGGAAATAATAATCATACGTCATTTCTGCTCCCCAATGCGCATCAGTTGCATATTCGTCTCGCTCTGGGTTGACATTATCCCAATAATTATCATCATCTGTAAAATCTACTGCTGCACCGTAGCTCGTTCCTTCGTTCAGGTCATAAGTATTGACACCATCACCTCTAGTGCCATCTCTTAGACGATATTCACTTCCAAAGCTATCAGCGATAATTTCACGCTCTCCACTATAAGCTGTATTGGCTGTACCTGGTGTGTCGATATGTTTGATGATTTCATCTTTGTCTATGATTTCACCATTATTTGCATCTACATAGATGTATGCTCTTGAAACAGGATCATGTGCATAGATATTAAATTTATACGCGAGTCTGTATGCATTAGCATTAAAACTGTTCTCGAGTGAAATATGCACTAGTTCTCCAGTTGGGAAATAAGTTGCAGTTTCGTCATTTTGTTCGTGTTTGAGGTGTTCTTCTTCACCTTCAAGTTCCCACTTGTAAACATCAGCACCAATATATTCAAGGGCTTTGTCTAATGCAGCTTCCTCAGATAGACTTGCAGAGGTAGGAGAGGTGATCTTATTATAAATCATCCCATTAATCGCGTAGACCTTATCCGATTTGGTATGCGCAATCCACATAGAATGTTCAATAGGATAACCGGCATACATCTGTTGATAACGATAATGAACATGACCAAGGTTATCCGGTTCTTCACGCAATAATTTAAAATCTATGTTGGCATCTAACTTAAAATTGGATGCCATCCATTTTGGTAATTCATCAATATCAAATAATTGATCTGCTCTGAATTTGATATAGGAAGGTAGATCACTGTGGATACTTTCCCGAACTAATTCGGCATGTTTGAATTTGTTGTGCGCATCCGCACCATTAAGCACGCGCTGAGCGCTAAGCTGTGTGGGAAGGATAAACGCAACTAAAAAGTAAGCAATAGCTTTTAGTTGTAATTTCATGGTTAGTTTTTTTCTATCCTTGCAAGGTACCCAAAAAAAAGCAAAATTCCTCGAGATCAAACGATTTAAAGTTTTGAACAGTTTTGAAATGGAGCGAATAATAGTGACTGGAAATATAAAATAATTGAAATGAAAAAAGCCGCTCCATTTTTTTCAAGAGCGGCTTTAAAACTAATTCGATTCTTTTATTATTGAACAACTATACGCTCGGTCTTAATTGCTTCGCCATCTTGTCCAATAATGGTCAAAATATATATGCCACGTGCATCCCAATTCTTCAGCTGTAATTCATTTGTTTTACCTGATATCGGATAGGCGAGAAGTTTGCGTCCTGTCATATCGTAGATTTCAATATTTACATCTAGTTCATAGATAGAATTAATCATCAATTGTCCTTGTGTTGGGTTTGGAAAGATGGAAATACCATTTGAAACTGGATTATCTTCAATGCCTGTATTATCGACAGGTTGAGTACACGTCCAATCAATTTCAAAACCTGCATTGTTAACTACCCAGTCAGAAGAGAAAACTATGGTAATAGAACCTTCAGTAGATTCTATTGTTGATGGAGGAGGGGAGCTATTGCAATAGGATCCTATAAGAGGCGAAAACGCATCAGGGCCATCATACACTCTCAAATTGTCATATGAACAACTTGGTCCTGTTTCCACATCAAAGGAGATGAACTCTAAGGTTACCGTCTCTGCATCTGTCGGGGCAATCGTGATTTGTGATGACTCTGTATTACCATAATTTCCTGTTGGCCCCCCGCTATCGTACAGTTTTCCTGTACAGCTATTCTGTGTCGTTTCTGTTCCAGAAGTTGGCATAATAACCGGACAATCTAAATCCGTATCGATCACAATCATATCTACAATAATGGTGTCATCTTCTCCACACACATCGCCATCAGCATATAATGAAACGCTATACGTTCCTTCTGCGGTATAGGTGTGTGTTGGGTTTAAATCTGTGCTTGTCTCGCCATCACCAAAGTCCCAAATAAAATCAACTCCGTTCACACTTGCATTTGAAAATGAAACTGTAAAAGGTACTTCGCAACCTTCATCTATATCTACGGTAAAGTTTGCGATTACTTCATCGCTATATGGCTCTCCTATACCAACAGCATACCATGCGTTGGTTGTTTGTGCGACTTCAAAAGAGCAACCGCCGTATAAATCAACCGCCGCTTGGATTGCATAAAAACGGGCATCCGCATAGTTTGAACTCGGCGTTAAGTATACAGTTAGGTTTCTGAAAGCGATAGCAGCTGAAGCTTCAATTCCAATACCTTCAACATCATAATCATCACCCAGGTCGTTGGTTCCAACATCCCCTTCCGTGAGTATGTAAAACCAATGGTTCTGAACACCACTGTTCGTGTGAACACCTCCACCATCGGTCCAAAAATCTCCACCATATGTGTCAGGGTTACTGTGCATATTTGGCTCAGCCATTGAACGAATTGCCGTTCCGATTTCTTCTCCTAGTAACCAGCTATAATCATCCGGGCGCGCGAATCGCTCTACCGAATTTCCAAATATGTCACTGAAGGATTCGTTTAGATCTCCTGATTCTCCTGAATAAATTAATCCTGCTGAAAACTCGGTAAGACCATGCGTAATTTCGTGTCCTGCAATATCCAGTGTAGTTAAGGGTGAATATCCCGCACCATCACCATCACCATAAGTCATGCGGTCTCCATCCCAGAAAGCATTTACAAACCCCGTGCTGTAATGTACATAGCTGTTCAATTGGAATCCGTCGTTATCGATGCTATTTCTTCCGTGCTCAAGGAAAAAATAATCATAGGTCATTTCAGACCCCCAGTGTGCATCTAATGCATATTCATTCAATTCTGGTCCTGCTAGATCCCAATAATTATCATCATCTATGAAATCAACCGCGGCACCATAATCTGTGCCATTATTTAAGTCAAATGTGCGAATGCCATCACCCCGACTGCCATCTCGCAATCGATATTCATCGCCAAAACTATCTGCAATTATGTCTTGCTCACCACTATAGGCTGTTACTACGATTCCAGGTTCATCAACATGATGAATCAGTTTGTTTTCACGAATAATATCGCCGTTTTCAGCATCGACATAAATTTCAGCTCGGTACAATGGTTGTTGTGCATAGATGTTAAATTTGAAAGCCAGGCGCATGTTTCGTGGATTAGTGTCACCAACTTTCGCAACATATGTAAGTTCACCCTTTGGGAAATATGTTGCTTCTGGATCATTTTTTTCCCATCTGAGATGTTCTTCTTCACCTGGGATTTCCCATTTGTATAGGCTTGCTCCAACGAAAGATTTTGCTAAATCTAATGCGGAGGTTTCATCTAGATCTTGCGTTTTAGTTTGCAATTCGCGAAAAACCAAACCATTCATGGAATAGATTTTCCCGTTTTTTGTGTGCACAATCCAAATGGCGTCAGCGATTGGAATACCATCGTATAATTGTTGATATCTGTAATGAATATGTCCTAAATGATCAGGTTCCGCACGTATTAATTCGAATGTACTTGATGTGTTTAGCTCATAATTCGCGCGTAGCCATGATTCTAATAATTCTAGCGGTACTTCGCTTTGTGACTTGAACTTTACAAAAGAAGGTAAGGTTGATTGCTGCCCAGGACGGACCATTGCAAGTTCTCCAAATTGCTGCTGTGCAAAATTAGAAAATGGTAATCCGAGACAGAGCAAGAGTAATGTGTAGAAGTGTTTTTTCATGTTGTTTGAATAAGGTTGAAACAATCAATACTGATATATCTAAACGATACAAATGCTAGTCAGCGTAGACTAATATTTATACAAAATTAAGACTACCTTCCCCCAAACAAATAAGTAGCGCAAATTGTTCGTGTCAAATTATCGACCGAATAATCGTTGAAAGAATAATTTTAATGCAATGATAATGGGAGCTAAAATTCGTCTACACGTTGCAGTTCGAATGCGACTTTATGGAAAAGTAATTTAAACTCTTCTC
>JAURQI010000112.1 GCA_030836155.1 Crocinitomix sp. | reverse complement strand
ATCTTATCAAAACTACCCTGTAGTTGGTGTAAGTTGGTCACAAGCAAATGATTTTTGCAAATGGCGTACAGATCGTGTAAACGAATACATCCTTATTCGAGAAGGTGTTTTAACAATGAATCCGGATCAAGCAGGTGAGCCTTTTACTACTGACGCCTATTTAGCAAACCAGTATCATCCGCAAGACGAACAATTTTTAAGAGATCTAGATCCTAAACAAGGGTGGAGTGGAAAACGTAAAGACCTAGGCCAGCGTATCGTTCGTATGGAGGATGGAATCTTATTACCTCGCTACCGTCTACCGACTGAAGCAGAGTGGGAATTTGCATACTATGGTTTAATCGGAAGTATGACTAACCCGGAAGATCCAGGAGTTGTTGAGAATAGAAGAACTTACCCTTGGACAGGTCACTGGGTTCGTCAAGATGATAAAGAATTCCAAGGAGATATTCGTGCTAACTTTGTTCGAGGAAGAGGTGATATGATGGGTGCTGCTGGTGCCTTAAATGATGCTGCAGATGTAACTGCTCCTGTTGATTCTTACTGGCCAAATGATTATGGCTTGTACCATATGGCAGGTAACGTTTCAGAATGGGTTATGGATGTTTACCGTCCGCTTTCTCATGAAGATTTTGATGAATTCCGTCCATTCCGTGGAAATGTATTTAAAACAAAAGTTTTAGGTAACGATGGTGTGATCGATGAGAAAACGACTCAAATCATTTATGATGTTCACGGTATCAAAGAATACTTACATGAATTTGAAAGAAAACGTTTCCAACGTATTTCTGCTCAAGAACATACTCCAGGCAATACGGACACAGCTTCGATCATGTATGAAGGTATGATGCGTAATGTTCGATCTCGAAATGACATCGATTATTACAACAATCCACCAGAGCAAGTATACCTTTCAAGAAGCAAGACGAAGGATTCTCTTGAATTACTGTTACTAGAAGAGTTGAACCGAGTTGTAGATAGAGCAATCGAACAAGCGGATAACGAATTCTACATGGAAGCATCTGAGTCAATTCAAGTTGACATCTTTGACGGATTGTTTGATGGAATTGATCCTCGATTCATCCGTGCAGATGGATTAGGAAATGACTATCCACTTGAGATTATTCCAGTATTGAGAAAAGGAATGTCTGAATATATTGTGAATTCGCCAGGAAGATTAAAGTGGAGAGAAGTTGTCGCTGAAGAAA
This sequence comes from Crocinitomix sp., assembly GCA_030836155.1. Lineage (GTDB taxonomy): Bacteria > Bacteroidota > Bacteroidia > Flavobacteriales_D > Crocinitomicaceae > Crocinitomix. The sequence continues at coordinate 8,147 of JAURQI010000112.1, read as the reverse complement.
ACATCGATCGTCGTAACTACAGAAATTCTGATTACCGCGATTATGGTGATGGTGATTTTGAGTCTTCAATGTACTTTGGTGATGACGAACGTAAGAACGACATCAATACGGGTGTAAGAGATCAATCATTAGTGATGTACCAGAATGATCATGAAGAGTACAACCTTAATGGTGGTCAAATTAAGCCAAACGATAGAACAGGATGGCCGACTACATTAATCTCTGATAACGCTCGCGTTTACAAAGGAGGTTCTTGGAAAGATCGTGCATACTGGATCGTAGGTTCTAATCGTCGATACTTAGATCAAGAATTGTCTTCTGCAACAATTGGTTTCAGATGTGCCATGGATCGTGTAGGTAGTCCAAGAGGTCTTGGAAGATACAGATAGACAACTAAAATATAAATACAAAAAACACCATTTGTCTGAGACGAATGGTGTTTTTTTTTTGAACCCTTTTTATGTTCGCATGTACAGGTTCAAAAATCAATTAAAAAAATTAGACATGCGAACCGTAATCACATTAATTTGCCTCCTCCCTATTCTTGGCTGGAGCAATCCAGAAAAAAAAATCAAGAATGATATTGACAAAGTTGTTGTCTATCAGCAAGGAGCACAAATAGAAAGAAGCGGATATTACACCATCAGTAAAGGTGTTACGGAATTAATTTTCGAAGGTATTAGCGGTCAAATTGATCCAGCCACAATACAGATTAACGCCACTGGTAATTGTGTCATATTAGATTCCAAGCACGAGGTTATCTATCCTGAGCCAGTTTCACCAAATAATCAAAACAGTGAGATTCCACTTAAAATCAAAAAAGAAATCAGCCTATTGCAGGACTCGCTTTTTAATATGAAGTATGATTTAATGGAATTACAAAATCAAATCAATGTACTCAATAGTCAAAAACGCATCATAGAGCAAAACGGGACAATAAAAGGTGAAGGAAAAGTGAATGATTCAATTGCCTTACTTCGTGAAGCATTGAGCTTGTACTATGAGCAAATGAACACAATTAATTCGAAGCTATTAAAACTTGACCGAACAAAATCAGTTCTACTCACCGATCAAAACAGAATGAATAACCGTTTAAGTGCTTTAAATAATTATAATCAAAATAATCAGTTCGTACCGCAAAAGCCAACCTTACCGATACATCAAATCCGACTGACCCTGCAAGCAGATGAAGCAACTAAAGGAAAAGTAAAATTCACCTACTTGGTTAGTGGTGCAGGCTGGACACCTCTCTATGATTTGCGCAGCTCACAGAATGATGCGACTATTGATCTCACCTATAAAGCCCAAGTTTATCAAAACACTGGAGTAGATTGGGATCGCACAATACTAAATTTATCGACTAATAATCCTTATGCAAACAAGACAAAACCCAATTTAAATCCTTGGTTTTTGAATTACTACACGTATCAAAATAATACACAAACACAACCAAAAGCTGAACGGAAACGCGCTGATTTCGCTTATAACGACGTCGCTGAGCCTGGCAGGTTATATGCAACAGAGGACGTAGCAGAGGAAGCAACCGCATTAAGCGCTGAACAGTTCATGACCACCGTAGAACAATTAATATCTGTTGAATACGCCATTAACCTCCCCTACACCATCAAATCGGATGGTAAACAAAATATGGTACTGGTTAAAACAGCTAATTTAAGTACTGATTATGTCTACTATACAGTTCCAAAGATTGATCCGAGTGTTTTCTTAGTGGCGCAAATAACAAACTTGGATGATCTCAATTTAATTCCTGGAAAAGCTACTATCTTCCATGATGGTTCATTTATTGGAAACACCTATGTCAACCCAGAAATCATGAGTGACACAATGGAACTGAGCTTAGGGAAAACCAATAACATCAAAGTGAAGCGACATTTACTGAAGAATGATATGAAAGAAAAAGTAGTTGGAGATAAAATTGAAAAGACCTATGCATATCGCATTGAAATTAAGAACCATAATCGCAAAACGGTTCGCTTGATTATAGAAGATCAGATACCCGTTTCTAGAAACAAAGAAATAGAAGTTGAGATCGATGATATCTCCAAAGCAGAGCTAAATGAGGTCAATGGCATCTTAAAATGGCAAGAAAAAGTGAAGCCATCCGAATTGAAGACTTTAGATTTGAAATATACCATTCGTTATCAAAGAGATAAACCGATCAATTTAGCTCAAAATTAGAAAATAAAAACAGCATGAATTCGCCATCATTTCGACTGCCTAGTTTGTCGGAGTGGTGGCGTTTTCTAATTTGCCCATAAAATCATGATCCGGTGTTTGTTCGATAGCATTCATGATCTGGTCTAAGATCTCCTCCACTGTATCATCAAAATCAATTTTCAGCGGTTGCTTGACCCGCATTTTTAGCTTTGTTTTTTTCTTTTTCAGTTTCAAGCCTTTTTTATCAAAGGCCGTTCTAAAGCCGTCGATTACAACAGGTACAACTACTGGCTTATGTTTTTTAATTAATATGGCTGTACCAATACGACCTTTTGCATAGGGTTTTGTGGTTCCTTGTGGGAAAGTTATCACCCAACCATCTTGAATAGCCTTATCAATATTCCTTGTCTCTGTTTTGTCAACTTTTCTTCTTACATTTTGCCCATTCGCCCTCCAGGTTCTGTTCACCGTAACAGCTCCGGAAAGAGAAAGTAATTTTGGAAGAAAACCAGACTTCATTGTCTCTTCAGCCGCTACATAATATAGATTATGCTTTTTGCAAAAAAGATAACCGGGATACTTCATAGAGTTCGGATGACCAGCAATTGCAGCATAAATGGCGTGATAGAAAAAAGAGACATCTGCAAAATAAGTCTGATGATTAGAAACGATGATTACGTTTTGATCTGGCAAATTCTGAAAGACCTCAGACCCTTCTATAGTAGGCCTATTCCGCCAATTAAACCGAAAATAAACGATGGTTCCGAAAAGACGAATTATAAATCGTTTAACGAAGAGGTATTGTCCAAATATATTTTTCTTAAATAATGGCATGTATCCGTTCAATTCAATGGACAAATATAATCACAAGTTTCTCAATTTTTACGCCGTAGGTAAAGTGAGTTTCTTCTATGCGCTTTGTTATGTATAAAATATCACTATCACTTGTCTATAAAATTCGTATCTTTCAAGAGAATAACTTTACCATGAGAAAAACACTTACTATTGGAGTAATCGGACTGGCAGCCGTTTTCATTTCACACGCACAGGATTCATCTGAAACTGCACCTGCTACTTATGAGCAGTGTTCGTTTTTTATGAAAACGCCGCCTTTACGGGACTTATTAGAAACCATCGAACCTATTGATGACAGTGCTTATTATGCCAATCATTCGGCCAAGCCGGTCAATCCAATGCGATATAATATACCGGAAAATTTGACCGAGGAAGAGGTAGAAGCTTTATTTGAGGAAGACCCTACTTTACAAACAATCAACGGATCTAAAACGAATGGTGGATATCGCTTGCAAATTAATGTAGACGGACAATTTGGTGCTTTTCCGCCAGATCCAACTGGAGCTGCTGGAATAGACTATTTTGTTCAATCGGTTAACAGTACCTATCGAATCTATGAAAAAGAAGATGGTAGTTCAGCTTCAGGTGTTTATTTCTTGAACAGTTTATGGGATGACCCAGGTGATGGAGACCCAATCGTAATGTATGACCGTTATGCAGAAAGATGGTTTATTAGCCAGTTCTATGGAGCAGGCGGAGCCCCTTATGGCGTTCAAATTGCGATTTCCACTACGACAGATCCGCTCGGTGAGTATTATTTATATCAATTTGATTATACTTTATTCCCTGATTACCCTAAATATTCGGTTTGGTCTAATGCATACTTCATGAGTGCAAATGTGGGATCAGCTGATTGTTCAGCTTTTGAGCGTGATAAAATGCTTGTTGGAGATCCTACTGCTGGTGTTATTAAGATGAATTTCCCTACAATGCCTTTGATCTTTAACAGTATTGCCCCTGCATATGCAGAAGGAGCAGCTGAGCCAGATGCAGACGAACCATGTTATTTCTTTGCTGTTCAAGACAATGGTCTATCAGGTATCTCTACAGACCATATTAAAGTAATGAAAGCAGAAGTTGATTGGGATAATCCAGAAACATCTAGTGTGACAGTGTCTCAAGAATTGAATACTGCTCCATTTAACGCTTTATTTGCTGGTACGTGGACAGAATATCTTACTCAAAAAGGATCAAGTCAAAAACTCGATGCTATTCCAGGTATATTCATGTACAGAGCTCAATACCGTCGTTTCGGAGATTATAACACGGTTGTATTGTGTCATAATGTAAATGTTGGAGGCAATAGAGCAGGACAACGTTGGTATGAGCTAAGAGATAATGATGATGGAAACTGGAGTATTTACCAACAAGGGACCTATGCATTAGCTGATAATAATAACAGGTGGCTTGGCTCGGTATCGATGGACGTACTTGGAAACATTGCGATGTGTTATTCGTTCACTGGCCCTGATCATCACCCTGGAATACGCTATACAGGACGATTTGACGGTGATCCACTGAATGAAATGACAGTACCTGAATTAACAGCAGTTGAGGGCGAAGGCGCACAGACTTTAGCTGGTCGTTATGGTGATTATTCGCAAATGTCAATGGACCCTACAGATGATTATACGTTCTGGTTTACTGGACAGTACCTCGGAACTGGAGGATCGCGTAAAACGCGCATTATATCTTTCTCTTCATGGAATATTGCAGGTACAGAAGAAGCTGAAATACGCATAGCAGCTTTTAATGCGTATCAGCCGGCGCCTGATCAATTGATGTTAAAATGGAAAGATGTTGATCCGAATGAAGAAGTTCGTATCGAGGTTTATGAAATGTCGGGTAAACGAATTATAACAGAGAAAATATCCGGAGATCATGATCAAGTATTGGTTAATTTACCAAAGCTTGTGAAAGGAATCTACGTCATTAAATTTAACTCAGGTGATGTGAACTTAACCAAAAGAGTTCATTTAGGATGGTAACCACCATTCTATCATTATCTAAATAACAGAGCTAAGGAGTTAGAAAGATTGGAGGAGCTGATAGATTCATACGGCAGAAAACACGATTATTTAAGGGTATCCTTAATTGAACGATGTAATCTAAGATGCACCTATTGTATGCCAGAAGAAGGCATTCAATTAAGAGATAAGCGTGAATTTATGTCTGAAGAGGAACTGCTCGCTATCGTTAAAGTATTTGTTGGTTTTGGAATCAAAAAAATACGACTGACAGGTGGTGAACCTCTGATTAAAAAGAATTTTGGATCCATTCTCAAGCAACTAGCTGAGTTACCCGTATCCCTCACGATGACTACTAATGGTGTTTTATTAGATCGTTATATCGACGAATTAAAGGATGCTGGTCTTCAAAAAATCAATATTAGCATCGACTCTTTACACGCAGATCGCTTTAATGAAATTACGCGTCGAAAAGATTTTGAACGCGTGATTAGGAATATAGACCTTACACATAAGGCAGGCATTGACATCAAATTAAATGCAGTCTTAATGCGCGACGTCAATGAATCAGAAGTGGTTGATTTTATCGAATTGACAAAAAAAGAACGCACGCATGTTCGCTTTATCGAGTTTATGCCGTTTGATGGTAACCAATGGGATTGGTCTAAAAAAGTGAGCGAAAAAGAAATCTTAGAAAAGGTAATTGCACATTTTGGTGCTGCCAATGTTTTGGAGGTGGATCCCCCACCGAATAGTACATCACGAAATTTCAGAATAAAGGATTATGCGAGTACTTTTGGAATTATCAGTACACTTACCAATCCCTTTTGCGATACTTGCAATAGAATTCGTTTGACAGCAGATGGTAAAATCAAGAATTGTCTCTTTTCAAATGACGAAGACGACCTTTTAAAGGCTTTACGCGAGGGAAAGGACATTCGGGCAATGATCCGCAATTCGATCGCTAAAAAACATGAGAAACGGGCAGGAATTAAGTCTTTTCAATCCAATGAAGATGCTGAAATTTTCAAAGCGAATCGTTCAATGACCACGATTGGTGGTTAATAAAAGTCATTAGAATATCACCGATACGAAGGACAAATATTTTATGAACGTCCTGCGCGTTGCATCAATTATTATTACACCAAACCGAGTTTAATCGCATATTTTATCAATCCAGCTGTATTCTTTACTTGAAGATTGCTTAAAATATTTTGACGATGCGAGTCAATTGTTCGTTTGCTCAATTTAAACTTTTTCGCAATTTCCTCATTGGTATATTCATTCGCAATTAAACGAAGTACTTCCAACTCTCTTCTTGTTAAGGATACTGTACGCTTATCTGGACTTGCATTGGACGCTTTGTTATTCTCGTCTTCCCCACCAAAAGGTTCCATTAGCTTTAAAGCGACTTCGTTACTGTAATATTTCCCTCCATCTAGTACAGTACGAATGGCTTCTGCTAAGACCTCAGATCCAGTATTCTTCAATAAATAACCTTTGGCTCCAGCTTTTATCATGCTTCTAATTTCATAGTCGTCACTATGCATTGAAAGGGCAATAATATTTGCCTTTTCATCTTCACGCATAATTTCCGTAGTCGCCTTGATACCATCCATCTCCGGCATATTGATATCCATTAGAATAATGTCATATGCAAATATTTTTGAACGCTCAATGGCTTCTTTACCATTCGTTACCTCATCAATTCGATCGATTAAATGTGCATATTCGCTCGCCGTTAGGGTATATCTAATACCTGTTCTTACTAGTTTGTGATCGTCTACAATTAAAATTTTAATATTGTTCATGTTGTTTCTTTTTTAGGGAATTCAAGTGTGAGCCAAGTACCTTTTCCGATTACACTATTAAAGTCGTAATGACCGTTAAAAGCTTTGACCTTGGTTCTGATGTTGCTGATTCCGCGGTTTTCTCCAATATTATTTAGTTTGTTTATATCAAATCCCTGACCGTCTTCGATTAGGGATACTTTGACCATTGTTTCTGAATCAATTAACTTGATGCTTAGTTTGTTTGCTTCTGAGTGTTTAATCATATTATTGATAAACTCCTGAATGATACGATAAATCACTATTTCTAAATCAGGAAATAATCGTGAAAAGGAGTCTGGATAGGTAAATTCCACCTCCACTTCTTCAAGGTATTCGAGTTTTGCGACGAGTGTATTCACAGCCAGCACTATTCCACCCCGAACGAGTACATTAGGCATAAGATCAAAACAAATCTCTCGCAATCGATTTATCGCCCCTTCCATAATATCTCTGCATAACTCCACGAGATTATAGAACTCACGATCGGCTACTTCATAACGATCAAAATTTGAAATCATCAATTGAGCCATAGATAGTTCTTGACCCAAAGAATCATGCAAATCATCAGCTACTCGACGCTGCTCTGCGCTCTGTGTGCTTAGAATGGTTTTTAAGATCAGTTTTTCCTTTTCTTTCTCCGCCGTAATATCCTTAACCGAAATTAAGTAACCTTTAAATTTACCAAACCGGTTAAAAATGCGTGAGCAGGTAAAAAGCCCGTAAACGATGCTGTTTTCTGTTGTCAAAATCTCTGCTTCTCGAATAAAACGATTAGAATTTTCAGTTAAATGACGTTTCACTATTTCAAAAAAATCCTGACAGCTTTCAGTGAGTATATCATTGATATGTGTCTTCATTAAACGGACCTCTGGATATCCCGTTAGATCAACAGTAGATTGGTTGACATCAATAAGCTTTCCGTCTTCGTCAGCTATCATTACTAAATCAGTAACTGCATTAAAAATGCTACTGAAATACTCTTTAGACACATTTGAAACTCTGAGTTCCTCCCCTAGCATATTAATGCCAGAAATGATCATGTCTATATCGTTAAGTTCGTCGGAAACTTCACCCCGTACCTTATAGTCTCCTGCTGAATACGACAACAGCAAATCACTAATTTGGTCTATCTGGGATTTTTGCATTAATACACTTTTTCATTTCGTCGTAGGGTCTACACAAAGAAACAAAATTTATTCAATTATTGATACTTTTTTCTAAAATTCAACCAAAATCCTGGTCTAAAAAGAACTTGCTCGGACAATTCACACAACTCAAAATCAGAGCACTAAACAGAAAATAGGAACACTATTTT
>JAURQI010000111.1 GCA_030836155.1 Crocinitomix sp. | reverse complement strand
GTTATTGGTATTCATTCATGGGAGACAGGATCCCTTGGCGGATGGGATGACGTTCCTTACGGTGTAATTTCGAATTATGATGGCGGCAATACGGCTTGCGAAAGCTGGCTAATTTCCCCTTCCCTTGATTTGAGCGAAACGACCGATCCTACAATAAATTTTGACAACGCATACAATTTTAGTGGAGCACCGCTCGATTTGCTGGTATCGGTTGATTATCCGGGTACGGGTAATCCAAATGATTACACTTGGACTTCTCTAACGCTGTCTGCAATATGGTCAGGTGGTAGCTTTGATTTTGTCAATTCAGGTGATATTGATTTAAGTGCTTTTGATACAGCTACTAATGTTCATATTGCATTTAAATATACAGGCACCGATGACAGCGGAAGAACATGGGAAATTGATAACGTACTCATTAACGGATAAGCATGAAAAGAATAACAGTATTATATAGCCTTATATTCGTTGTCGCGATGGGTCTAGGGGCATGTAAAAAGACATACGACACACCTCCCTTGCCTGAGGATCCTACATCAAGCACAATGACCATTGGTGAGTTGAGAGAATGGCAAGCGACAACCGGAGGTAAAATATCCATTCAAGAAGATATCTCCGTATATGGTGTTGTTACGATGGATGAAAATGATGGAAATATTTACAAAAATGTATACATGCAAGACGCAACAGGGGCAGTGAATGTCAGAATGTTGAGTGGCGGTGGTGTTTATGAAGGTGATTCCATTCGTATTTATTTGAATGGAACCGTTTTGAATAAATATAATGGAGTTCTTCAAATCGATTCAGTAGACGTTGACAAAAACATCTTTAAACAAGCGACAAATATCAGTTATGCACCAGAAGTGGTAAATATCGATGAAATAACAGCACTTAAAGAGTCTGAATTGATTCGTATTAATAATGTTCAGTTCATTAATCCAGAATTAGGAGGCACGTTCGCGGATGGAGAAAATTTAATCTCACTGGATCGCACGTTAGAAGACGCTTCTGGTAATTCAATTATTGTGCGAACGAGCGGCTACTCAAGCTTTGCAGATCAACCCCTACCTGAGGGCTCTGGGAGTATTATCTGCATTGTAAGCCATTTTAACGGAAATGTTCAATTATTGATTCGTTCTTTTTCGGAAATTAACTTATCGAATTCGAGATTTCCTGGTTTTTGGCATCTAAAGAACTTCGATGACGGTGATGTGTTTTCAGGCGGCTGGATGACATATAAAGCTATTGGAGATATCGAATGGGAAACGAGCAGTGCCGGAGGATCGCCCACAGATTATGGCGTTATATCGAATTATGTGGATGGTATTAAATACGATTCAGAAAACTGGTTAATCTCCCCTCCTATTGATCTTGAGCAAGGGGATAGCCCGGTATTAAATTTTGACAATGCTTACAGTTATATTGGTCCTGGATTAGAATTATATGCTTGTATTGATTATGACGGCGTCAGTGATCCTAATACCAGCGGAACATGGTTTCCATTGTCGGCCGTTTGGTCGGGCGGAAGTTTTGTATGGGTAAACTCAGGAGATGTCTCACTAGAGGGAGTCATCAGTCCCACAACGCGAATTGCATTTAAATACCAAGGGGATGTATCTGATGGTAGCACATGGGAATTAGACAATATTGTTATCAGAGGATAACTTAACAGAAAGATGATATGGATTGCATGAAGCAATCATTAAAGAAGCTATATATTAGTAAACGAATAAATTAGAATTATGAAAAAACTTTTTACTTTGGTTTTAGGACTATCTATAGGATTGTTCTCTTACGGACAGGTTATTTTTGAAAGTGACCTAAGCTCATGGGATGCTGGTGATCCAACTGGCGGATGGATGGGTGCAAAAACAAATCTTGCATCTGAAAACATTATCGAGCAAACATTTGGTGTTGAACATGGAACGGCGATGGCTCAGCTTATTAATAATGATGACAGTCATAAACGTTTTACAACGACAGAATTAACTGTGACTGAATTAGAAACTTACGAGATTAAAATGTGGGTTACTGGATATCCAGGTTCTGAATTAAGAACGGGGTATTATGACGTAGATAATGATGGTTGGTATTACAATGATTATCTAGATTTAGATGCTGAGACAGGTGGAGATTTAACAATGTTAACTCAAACCATTACAGTTCCTTCTGGATGTACATCCGCCGAGGTTATTTTCTCAATTAGAAATACAGACGCATTAGTTGGTATTGTTCTTGACTCTGTTTCGGTTTCAGTGACAGAAGGCGAAGAACCCGAATTGGTATCTATTTATGACATCCAATATGCGACGGAAGCGCCTTATATTTCTGCATATGAAGGTTCATTGGTGACAACTTCAGGTATTGTAACCGGTGTATTTATGGCCGGAGCTAATGAAGGTAAATTCTTTATCCAAGATGGTGAAGGCGCGTGGAACGGTATCTATGTTTATGAAAGTGGAACAGCTGTCAATATTGGAGACAGTGTAGTCGTTACGGGTAAAGTTGATGAATTCTTTGAATTAACTGAAATTGTGGATGTGTTGCTTGTGGATGTGATTAGTTCTGACAATGCGCTTCCAGCACCAGTGGAATTATCAACTGCTGATGTAGTAATGGAAGAATACGAAGGTGTTTTGGTTAAAGTAACGGATGCTGCATGCACAAACGATGATGCTGGATTTGGACAATTTGAGGTAAATGACGGTTCTGGAGCTCGTTTGATTGATGATGAGATGTTCTCTTACACAGCGACATTGGGTAACTACTATAACATAACCGGTGTATCTTTTCTTTCTTTTGGAGAAGTGAAAGTTTACCCTCGTTCAATTGATGATATAGAGGTTGCTGGATATGCTGGTATTTCGAATAATGAAAATACGCTAACACTTTATCCTAACCCAGCTCAAAACATAGTCAACCTTACCATAGAGGCTGACGCGACGGTCGTGATTTATTCGGCAACTGGAGCAGCAGTTTATCAAGAATCGGGAAATGTCAACACCATTGATGTTTCAAACTTTGATACTGGATTATACATGGTGGTTGTAACAACAGCATCCTCTACTTCATCAGCACAGTTAATGGTGAAATAATTTAAAAGAAATATTTTCTACAATGGCTGGTTCTGAAAATGAATCGGCCATTTTTTATACGAGAACAATTCCTAAAAACTAATCGTGAAGTACAAATTTGAATTAAGGAAGCCAATCACAAAATTATAAAACCACTCATCACACCGGATCCTCATAAGTCGCTTTTCATTTATAAGTTTCAATTGTAAACAAAAACAAATTTTAAAATGAAAAAAAACAAAAAAAAATTAGCCGCGCTAGCCTTAACGGGCATCATTTTTTTAGCTTCTTGTGAAAAGGAAAACCTCACAGAAGAAAACAAATCCGATACTAAATTCGAATCACCAAGCTCAGCAAATGAAGAGCTCCAGAGCGGTTTTCTTGTTTCGGATGAAGAGAGCTTGGTAACTGATTCGAGTTTAGATACAATCGACTTAAGAAAGTACTTGACAAAAACGGATGAAAGAGCTACCTATTTGGGCTCAACAATCTACGCTGGAGGATGGATTTGGCCGGGCCAATATATTCAAAGTCCTAATGGACGTTATCAGCTCTATGTTAACCACGGAGGTCAAGCCATACTTTACCAAGATTGGAGTTCCGTTATTTGGACGTTGGACCTAAGTTCTAGTTTAGGATATTCGGTCTATTTCCCGGGGTTAGCTGGTACTCCACCTAATTGGTTTGCATTGAATGTGGATTGGTCAACAGGAAGATTAAAGGCTAAGACGTCATATCAAAGATTCTCAAGAGCACATGGAGCCACTACCTATGCGCAATGGAAAACCTTATGGCAAACGAGCGGAACATCAGGAAGCTTCTTGAACCTTGCGGATAATCGAAACCTTGTTCTTTGGTCTTCCGGTTGGGGGACAGATTTATGGCAAACCTATACGTATTTATGGTAAGGTGAAATAAGTAGATACAAAAAGGGGCTCATGTTTTCAACATAGCCCCTTTTCAATATCTTAAGTATAGCGATTATATCTATTCAGCATCTAGTTCCTGACGTATACGTTGACTTAACTGACGATTGTACGTCTCTTTCAACCAATTCAAATAACTGTCGGTCGCCTTAGTAATACACTTTGTATAATGTTTCAAACGTCTTTCGATATCATCTTGTAGATCCTCCAGCAACAACAAACCATCATACATGTCTTCCGAATTTTCCGAAACCACCTCAAAATGATTATCAAGAGAAATATCAACTGCTTCTTTTCCTTTTTTACCCTGATCGATACAATCATCGTAAACCGCTTTCATAGAAAACTCTTCCAATTTCCCAGGGTGCTTAAGCTTATTTTTTAAGTTGCGTGGCAATTCATAAGTTGCTTCGAACAAAATATCATCCTCTTCACTTAATCGCGCTTCTAAAAATCGATCAGGATAATTAAAGGCATCTTGCCAATCAATGTATTCTTGCCAATAACCAAAACGACGTACATTATTTCCAAGGTCAATCACTTGAAAAGAACTCTTATTCTCTAATTTACGAGAGCCCCTACCGATCATCTGATGATATAACGTTAAAGATCGTGTTGCTCGATTAAGAATAATCGTTTCAACCGTAGGTTCATCAAACCCAGTTGTCAAAATACCAACCGAAGTTAATATCGCATCTGGCGTTTCTTTAAACCATTTTAATATGTCTTTTCGCTCGGTATCACCAAAGGTGCTATCCAAGTGTCTAACTTTATACTTATGTTTTTTAAAGAGTTCATAAACCGATCTAGAAGATTCAATCCCACTATTAAAAATCAATGTTTTTCGATTAAGCGCTACCTCCTCGTAGGCAAACAACAATTTTTCTTGCATGAAATAATTGCTATATACCTTGTCTGATGAGCTGACCGTAAAATCACCATTAACGCCTATTTTTAAACCATGCAGGTTTACGTCATAAGTGTAAGTTTCAGCGTTCGATAAATACTCCTTTTCAATCAAGGACTTAATGCTCTCCCCGACGATCAGCTTATCATAATTATCTTTCAGCGGCAAGGTCTTGTTTGAACTCAGCGGCGTCGCAGTAACTCCCAAAATGTTCACATTCTCAAAATATCGAAAAATCTTTCTGAACGAGTTGTTGTGCGCCTCATCAACAATCACTAAACCAATATCTTTCAAGAACTCGCTATCATCTTGCAAACGATTGTTTAAGGTTTCAACCATTGCCGTGAAAGAGTCGAAATCCTTCTGATCATCCATCGTCTTGACAAGACTATTGATCACCTTATTTTTAATACCCAATGCAGCCAATTGCTTCGAAGTTTGAATACACAACTCAATTCGATGCGTAAGGATTAAAACTTTTTTATTGGATTTTGCAATATAGTCGCGCGCGATATTCGAGAAAATAACTGTTTTTCCACCTCCAGTAGGAAGCTGAAAAAGAAGATTGAAATTTTCACCTTCCTCAAACAATTCCTTAATGATCTGATTTACAATCTTTTTCTGGAAAGGATAGAGTTCTTTTTTCTTGAAGAGGCTTTTATCAATCATAGTTTGTTTGTCTCATTTTGAGCGGTCCTATCTCGTCATAGGCGGCTGCAAAAATAGCACCTTTAAATTGAAAATAAAAATATTGAAACATCTATTCTTATTAGGGTTTGCAATAATCGGACAAAAACAATTTCTATTCGGTGATAAAAATCTCTTTTGAAGTATTGTACAAGTGTTATATTTGTTTCCATATTAAAACCAGACAAGTAATTATAGATATGAGTGATATAGAACACGTAAAATGCCTGATTATCGGATCAGGACCAGCAGGTTATACAGCGGCAATCTATGCTGCCCGTGCTAATATGAGCCCGGTATTATACCAGGGTATGCAGCCCGGTGGTCAGTTAACAACAACCAATGAAGTAGAGAACTTTCCGGGATATCCAGAAGGTGTTACCGGACCAGAAATGATGGTTCAATTACAAGCGCAAGCTGAACGTTTTGAAACAGATGTGAGAACGGGATGGGTGTCAAAGGTGGATTTCACAGGACCAGTTCACAAAGTATGGGTGGATGAAACAACTGAAATTCATGCTGATACAATCATTATCTCAACAGGTGCTTCTGCTAAATATCTTGGATTAGAGTCGGAGCAACATTACCTTAAAATTGGTGGTGGTGTTTCTGCCTGTGCGGTTTGTGATGGATTCTTTTACCGTGGACAGGAAACGATTATCGTCGGTGCAGGAGATTCTGCATGTGAAGAAGCACATTACCTTTCTAAGCTCTGTACAAAAGTGACAATGTTAGTACGCCGTGATGTTTTTAGAGCATCTAAAATCATGGCAGAACGCGTTAAGAATACGGAGAATATTGAAATACTATTCAATACTGAAACAGTTGATGTTTTAGGTGATGAACATGGCGTAACTGGTGCACGCGTCAAAAATAATGCGACCGGAGAAGTAAAAGATATTCCAGCAACAGGGTTCTTTGTTGCCATTGGCCATAAACCAAATACAGACATTTTCAATGGATGGTTGGATATGGATGAAACAGGGTATATTATCAACGAGCCAGGTTCATCAAAAACGAATGTACCCGGTGTATTTGTCTCAGGTGATGCTGCGGACCATGTTTACCGACAAGCTATTACAGCTGCGGGAACTGGATGTATGGCTGCTCTTGATGCTGAACGATATTTAGCTGCAAAAGAAGGATAATACGACCTTTGAATCATAGAAGATTAAAAAAAGTCCGTTTTGCGGACTTTTTTTTATGATAATCCATGAAGATATTGCCTTTAGGATTTCTATTTTACTAAATCATATTTATTTTGGCATGTCATTTGAATACAGGCAACCGAAACCAATTTATAAACCAACATTAAAAGCATGAAATTACACCTTACTTTTTTATCTTTTCTTTTTGCAAGTATGCTTGCTTATAGCCAGGACGAGCCCGTTACTGCAGACTTAAAAATCACAGGCTTTAGCCCTGAAGTGGAGGCGGCTATGTTAACAGGTGATATGCCGAGTTATTATGGTCATCTTCAGTTCCACAATAGCATGCAAGTTGAAGTCTTTAACAATGATCAAAGAAAATCATTTCATAAATCAGTTGAATTCTCAAATGATGGAAACGGTCATTATGAAATGGATGAAACTGTAACCATAGTCGAATCAGCATGGCTGAGTTTGCAAGGTGAGTTTGAAATCGTTATCTCAGTGGAGACGATTCTTGGAAACCGTATTTGGACTAAGGTAAAGCGAACACTTGAAACAGCCAGCGAACCAATAGTTCTAGATAATTATAACTACGGTGAGACCACTGCAATCAAACCAAAAAGTAATATTCGGCTTAATATTGCTAACCAACACGGCAGTACAAAGGAGGATAAAAAAATTAAAGCGGCTTTAGCAGAAGCCGGTGCTCTAGCACTAACCGATCCAAAGAGGATTATCGTATCATGATCAAAAATGAAGGCGAAACCGATTGGGCTATGGATGTCGTAGGTCCCAACCATTACGAATACTCGAATGGACATATCAAAACAGAAATTCCTTTTAACGGAGAATTTGACATGTCTAAGCCGATTGTTTTGCGTATTGAAAAGAAAACGAAGAATGGCAATATGCTTTGGATGGAGGAAACATTGGAAGCACGAACACTTTTGAGACGTTTCACACCAAATAATTTTGTTCTTATTGAGAATGCTGAAGGTGAAAATGAGGAGAGTAATGAGGAGAGTGCGAATTAGAGTGGAAATAATGAAGAGAGCACGAATGAGGGCGGAAGTAGTGAGGAGAGCGGGAATGAAAATACGAATGAAAGCGAGAGCGATGAGGAGAGCACGGGATCAGGCGGAGGTGGCAATGATGGCGCCTCTGAAGTACTTGTCGGTACAGTTGCTATTAAAGAAAAAGCACCTGAAACAATGGGTGCAACAGATCTAACAACTAAAACCGTTGAATTCAAATGCATTGAAAAAAATGACAAGGATACCGTAGTAGCTATCAATGGCTCTAACGTTTGTTTGAATGGTTTCAAAACTTCAGGATCCGGTGCATATACTGGAATGATTGCGGCGGATTGCAATTTTGAAATTGGTGGAGTAATCGTTCCAATTAAAGGAGGAACAGCCGTGCGTTATAACAAAGTGAGAAAAACCTTAATGGAAGGTGTTTTAAGAGCAGATTTAATCTACAATACCCCATATGGTGAAATCATACTTAAATCAGGTTCAACGGTTTCATTTGGTGGTGACAAATTAACTTCGGGTCAATTGTTAAACGATGTCACCCTGAACGTGGATGGCAAGGAAATCCAATGTAAAGCCATGAATAATGGTGAAGCAGATATCCGTTTTGATAATCAAGGTAAAATTGCAGGATGTACTTTAGCTAAAGGTTTGACATGGGCCGCTAATGTCAGCCTGTCTTTAAATGAGGGTAGCCGACTTGTTTTCGAAAATGGTAAGTTGGAGCAACTTATTTAGGTATGGCTAGTGAAGCGACAATTGGTACCAAAACATACCAAGTAGGTAATGATGAAAATAAGCCGTCCTATCGCTTAAATTCAAAAAATGAACTGACTGCTTTCCTTTCGGGATTGAATAACAGTTTTGATATCGAAGGACAAAGCGTTACCATTGAAGCCAATTCTCGAGTGAACATTACAACGGTAGACGGCAAAGCGGTTATTGAAAAAATCTTCGCAGGAAACGATGCTACTCTTAATGTTTACAAAGGTTCTAAAGTAAAAGAGGTAACCATTAAAAAAGGTAAAAAGATTGTTTTTGAAAACGGCAAAGTTGTAAAGGCTGGCTAATCAAATTCAAAAATCAATTGAAACAAGCATTGGCAGTTAAAATGTTGCCGATGCTTTTTTTTACCTTTTACTGAGGTTCATATCGAAAGGCAAGCGATTGACAATGGATCGGCCTAAGGTCAATTCATCTGTATAGTGCAATTCTGTACCAACCGCAACACCGCGGGAAAGAGTTGTTACCGCCACTTCAAAATCGGCCAATTTTCGATATAAGAAGAAATTGGTTGTGTCACCTTCCATTGATGGATTGAGTGCTAAGACAACTTCCTTGATTTCACCGCTCTGAACTCGCTCTACTAAACCTTCTATATTTAAGTCGTGCGGACCAATACCATCCATTGGTGAAATCACACCTCCCAAAACATGATAAACTCCGTAAAACTGCTCTGTCGCCTCTATGGCCATAATATCGCGGATATCTTCCACCACACAAATCAGTTCTTTTTTACGCGTGTTTTGGACGCAAATACTGCATAAATCACCGTCAGAGATATTACCACAAACGCTACAGGTTGCAATTTTATGATGCATCTCAGCTAGGTCATTAGCAAAAGCTTCAATTTCACTTTCATCTCGTTTTAGCAAATTCAAAACCAACCGTAAAGCCGTTTTCTTTCCAATACCTGGCAAGGATGAAAAGTGCTCGACCAAATTTTCGAGATGTTTTGAAGGAATATTCATTGTTACGAAGTTACGACTTCTATGACTGTTTTTAATCAATCTCAACCAAAACATTTCAACAGTTTATGGTTTACTTGAAAAGGAATATTTGCACTAGGCATTGGTTGATTTTTGCCTTAACTTTGAACTATGTATAAAGCCAGTCTCGAAAAATACACGCTCAATTTCAAGCGCCCAAGCGGAACATCACGTGGTGTTTTAACAGAAAAGGATTCATGGTTTATCCGGATTTGGGATAAGGAAGATCCTAAAACAGTAGGCATTGGTGAAGCTTCAATCATCAAAACGCTTTCGCCTGAGTGGTCAGCTGATTATGAAAATTTCATAACCGTTATTGTAGAGAACATCAATGATTATGTCGGTGACGGTTTAGAAAAATTACGCGCCTACCCTTCCATTTACTTTGCGATTGAGACCGCTTTAATCGACTTAAAAAATGGTGGGCATCAGGTCTTATTTCGATCACCTTTTACTGAAAACCGATCATCTATTCGAATCAATGGTTTAATCTGGATGGGCGAGCAAGATTTCATGCTCAATCAGATCCGCGAAAAATTAAACCAGGGCTTTGATTGCATTAAAATGAAGATTGGCGCCATCGATTTTGAAAAGGAACTTGAACTCCTCGCTTTTATTCGTCAGCATTATTCCGCCGAGGAAATCGAACTACGAGTAGATGCCAACGGTGCTTTTTTACCAGAAAATGCGATGGAAAAACTGAAAGAGCTGGCAAAGTTTGACCTTCATTCCATTGAACAACCTCTTAAACAGGGACAGATACAGGCCATGACTCATTTATGTGCTGACACTCCCCTACCCATTGCTTTAGATGAGGAATTAATCGGAATTACGGATCCCAAAAAGAAAACAGCACTCCTAAACGCTATAAAACCGCAATACATCATTCTAAAACCGAGCTTAATTGGCGGATTTAAAGGATCGGATGAATGGATTGAGGCAGCTGAGTCGTTGGGCATTGATTGGTGGATTACCTCGGCTTTAGAAAGTAATATAGGTCTTAATGCTATTGCTCAATATACCTACACCAAAGAAAATCCTTTACCGCAAGGTTTGGGGACAGGACAATTGTACACCAATAATATTCCTTCACCGCTCGTTATTCGCGAAGGGATGTTGATGTTGGATTAGAAAGTTTCCTATTATTCGCTCAAGACTGGTGGAGAAGGCGGAAGTTTTTCGTATAGCCTCTCTGTTATCTGTATTCGATCTGGAACAACAAATTCTATTAATTTCAATAAGTCTTTCTGATTTCGGGAAACCAAATCCCATTTCCTTTCGAATGAGAATGGAGAAACTCACGTGGAGCGAGAGCTAGACGAGACTAAACTCTTAAAATAATCCTAGTCGATCTTCTTTTTGCAAGCTGAACAGATTTCTCCTGTGCTCTTATCGATTGTTCTGATAGATTCATTCGCATCATTCATTAAACATTGCTGGACGGGACAATGGCGTAAACCAAGGACGTGACCAACTTCGTGACAAGCAATACGTGTAAGCCTTTTTTGAAATATCTTCTGAGACACACCATTCGCTAATCGATGCGAAGAAACCACGCAAACGCCGCCGTGAATCCTGCCTAAACCAAAGATTCCAAAATCTTTATATTTCCATTCAGGATCCTTAATCTCGCCAGTTTCTTTATTGTATTTAGTAATTGATATATCGGCCTTAGTGAGCGATAAAATAATATTGATAGAATCTGGTTTAGCTGATTGGTATGCTTCATCACATAACCAAGTTAAAATCGAATCTGCCCGATAACGCGGATAACGAATTTCAGTATAGGCCATTTCAGGCAGATCTTGTCGTTTTAATTCAACAACTTGATAATCGTACATTTCCCGAACAGCATTTATGACAGCCACAATCTCTGAATCAGGGACATCTCCTAAAGGCTGAACACCAACGATCGTTGGTGCTGGATCAATACCGACCACGCTCCTTGCAGCTGGACTAAAATAAAGTATACCTACAACGAAAAGAATTAAAAAGAGAAAAAAGGCGATTAGCTTTTTCATGGTGATTTTAAACTATAACACTACCTATTAAAATGGTCACATTTACTTCATTTCAACAGCGAGCAAGGTATTCATCATCAATGAGGCAATGGTCATTGGACCAACCCCACCTGGAACCGGTGTGATGTATGAACACTTCGGTGCCACCTCGTCAAATTTAACGTCGCCTAATAATCGGAATCCCGATTTCTTAGAAGGATCGTCAACACGTGTTATTCCAACGTCAACCACAACAGCGCCATCTTTAACCATATCTGCTGTTAAATATTCTGCCTTTCCTAGCGCTACGATGATGATATCAGCCTTTTGAGTGATTTCTTTGAGATTTTTTGTTCTTGAATGCGTCAAGGTTACCGTACAATTCCCGACTTTATTATTGCGAGCCATCAAAATACTCATTGGCGATCCAACAATATGACTGCGTCCTATAACGACACAATCCTTACCCGAGGTTTCAATATCATAACGATCTAACAACTGAACAATTCCATAAGGTGTTGCGGGCAAAAAACCAGGCAAATCTAATACCATTCTTCCAAGGTTTTCTGGATGAAAACCATCCACATCCTTGTTCGGAGCAACCGCTAAAGTGACCTTATGCTCATCGATATGATCTGGCAAAGGCAGCTGAACAATAAAGCCGTCAATTTGATCATCATTATTCAATTCGTCAATTTTAGCTAATAAGTCAGATTCTGACACATCTTCGGGTAATTGAACTAAGGTCGACTCGAAACCAACCTTTTCACAAGCTTTCACTTTTGCATTTACATAAGTGACGCTTGCTCCATTGGCTCCGACAATAACAGCAGCCAAATGAGGTGTTTTCTTACCTTGAGCTTTTAATTCAATAACTTTTGCAGCGATTTCTTGTTTGATTTCACCTGAAGTTTTTTTCCCGTCTAATAGAATCATGCGTATTGTTTTTGGTTGCTACCAAAAATAAGAAATTTTGCCTGATTAATTTGAGAATGAGAATCTGATCTTAGTCAGTTATTCAGAAAGTGCTGCTTCCACGTCAGCAATTGTAACCTCTCCACCTTCGTTACCCCATGAATTTAGAACATAATTTACAACCTCTTTCACGTCCTCGTTAGACAGACCCTGAGATGCCATCATCGCATCATAATCAACTCCATTAACCGTTATTGGTCCGTCCATACCATTTGCGGCAATTTGAATAGCTCTTTTTTTATCGGCTAATAAATAATCGGATTGCGCTAAAGGAGGAAAAGCACCTTCTAGACCTTCTCCTGTTTTTTGATGACAGGATGCACAATTGCTAAGGTATACCTTCTCACCTGCAGCGTAAGGAGACGGCTCGACTAACATGTCTTCCGTTGCCCAACCGGTGTCATCACTTCCTCCACAAGAAAATAAGAAAATTGCAATTGCTGAAATTAAAGCAAACTTCATAGGTCTATTTTTTGCTACAAAAATAAGGATATTACTCAGTATCTACATAGTAAAGACCATCCAAAATCATGTATCGAGCCAACTCTGGAACCGTATCGAAATAATTGATAATTTCTTCCCATGCCACTTGAGGATAATCCTCAATCTCATAGGCCTCACCGTTAAAAGCAGCTTTGCCAAAAGCTAAGACATTATCGTCTAGATACCATTCTCTAACTTTGGTAGCGCGACTCGCCGTTCCATCCACCAACCATTCCATATAACCTGTTCCGCCCGCAGAAACAACTAGACGATGTGCTTCAGTCTCGGAAGTGTAGTGCATCCAATCGCCTACAACATCCTCTGATGCCTCTAGAACAGGTGTTTTCTTACAACCTAAAACACTGATTAAAAACAAAGAAACTAAAAATGCATTTTGCTTCATAGGGCGAAAATACAAAATTCTCGCTGGCAAAAGTGACGAGAAATATGTTTGATACTATTCTTTTTCAACAAGAACAGTAGACGTTCTAGCGCCAACAATACCACCTGTTAATCCCGTGATAAGGAAATCACCGAATTTAAATTTACTTTCTACAATAAAACCTTCCTGTTTAGAAGGAACCTTCGGATCGTTTTTACCGACGCGAACGATCCCCAAAAACAAATAGAACTGTTTTGACTTCGAATAACGTTCAGTTTTTGCCTTATCTGGAATATCTCCTACGGTTACTTGAGTTGTAAAGCATGAACTTAAAAGCGCCGTCATGGCTAATAAAAAAGAATTAATGATTTTAGTTTCATCTTGTTATTTTTGAGATAAACGTTTGACAAGTAGCTGTCCCCTACTCTTCAATCGCCAATGACTATATATGTATAAAAACTACTATGATAAAAAAACTCTTTTAATCATTTTATATTAAAAAAAAAGCTATATCTTTGCCGCCTCAAGACACTCTTGAAATTGTCTTTTTTGACATTTCTTAATGAGTAAGGAGAGTTGGCAGAGTGGTCGAATGCGGTAGTCTTGAAAACTATTGTACCGTAAGGTACCGGGGGTTCGAATCCCTCACTCTCCGCAAGACAAATGAAGTCCGATCTTTGATCGGGCTTTTTTTGTTGGAAAGAATTTGATGAATTCATTCAATCAAATTATTGGAAATAAAAAATAGAGCGAAGTGATGCTTCATTTGGCTTGTGTGACTTCTCCTCTCAGGGATCATGCAATAATCCCTCACTCTCCGCAAGTAAAACTAAGGTCTAGCTTTTTAGATAGACCTTTTTTTATTGGAACAAACTCGACGAACTTGTTCGATCGAGTTGGAGACAATGAAAAAAGAGAACGAAGTGACCGTAGTTTTATTTGTGTCATTATCACCATAAGGGATCATGCAATAATCCTCACTCACGGCAAATCAGTTTTGTCGCGAAAACTTTTGGGTGTGAGTTTAGAACAAACGAAATACGTGCAAATTGTATCCCCAACTATTCCCTCAAAAATCACTATCTTAAGCTCATGAAATTCCTACTGCTCCTAATCTTTGCTCTTCCTTTTTCATCCATTGTCTTTTCTCAAGGTATAGATAGTGGGCCAGCATTGGATGATAACCTAATCGAATCAAAACAATACAAAAGACTCATCGAAAAGCATTCGAAATGCGTCAGTTAT
>JAURQI010000110.1 GCA_030836155.1 Crocinitomix sp. | reverse complement strand
TTACCTGAGCCGGATGGACCAACTATGGCTGTAAATTCACCTTTGTCGATTTTGATTGAAACATCATTTAATGCTTTTATTTCAAAATCCCCTTGGGTATATATTTTGAATAAGTTTTCTGTTCTTATGACACTCATAATTCAATTCTTTAGGTGTTACAGGGCCCTTACAGCTTCTGCAGGGTTATACTTTAATGCTTTTCTTGCTGGTATGATAGATGAAATAATAGCAGCCACAATAATCATGGCAGCGATGGAGACATAGATAAGGGGGTCCAATTTGGTGTACACCATTGTATCATAACCAAACTGGTACATGGCATCTTCTACTGACCCTAAATTCAACCCATATTTTCCAAAATAAGAAACAGTGATCCATGACAGCAGCAAACCAATAGGAGCTGCAGCAAAGGACAGGAAAATGGTCTCAAACATGATCATCATAAATACTTTGAACTTGTTCATTCCAACGCATAAAAGCATACCCAATTCTCTTTTACGCTCCAAGACAGCCATCAACATCGTATTTAATATTCCAAATGCGAGTGCAAAAATGATAATCACTAAAATGATTAAGATAGAGGTCGTCATCATTTCATCTTGATAAGCCAATTGTGGCGAAAGTTGGACCCATGTTCTGGCTTCCAATTCTGGAAAAGATGCATTAAAAGCATCCGCAACGACACTCGCTTCCTCTAAGTTATGGCACATGATTGCCACTTCGTGTATATAATCATCTGTCCCAAGCAATTCATTTAAAGTAGAACGTTCAACATAGACTATTCCTTTGTCGTTCATTCCGCTTCCCGAATTAAAAATGCCTTCAACCTTAAAACCTATGGACACGGATAAAGTATCAATAGACATAAAATTGAGGTTGACCGATTTCCCTACATCCAAGTTTAGATCACCAATTAATCCACGACCAACGAGAACCGGGTTATTCTTATATTCCTGAAAATAGAATCCCGAATCTAATCGCTCGGCTATCGTTGTCACTTTTTGCTCAGTTGTTGGGTCTACTCCTACAATTTTAAGATTAGAGAATCCATGAGCATTGCTTACCGTTCCATCCGAAACAGTTCGAAATGTGAAAGCTTTTATGCGTTCATCATTGTTTAAAGCTGATTCGAGCGATGTGATTTTTTCACTTGGAATTCTGTTAACAAGTTTCTCGTCTTTCACATAGGCATCTGTATGAATTTTTAAATGGCTGGTTTGGGTGTTAAGGATGGTTCTTTTTTGTTGATCCATCATCCCGATCGTAAGCGAAACGGTGAACAATCCTGCCCACACCCCCATGACGATAGACGCAAATACAACACTGCTGCGCATCTTATTTCGCCACACATTTCTCCAAGCTATTTTAATGACTGTTTTCATAAGCTTATAATTTCATGGCTTCAACCGGTTTTAATCTACGTATAACCAGTATTGGGTAAAGAATCAACACAAGTGAAATCACCAACACGACCATAGCATGATTCAATGCAATTTGCGGATCGACACTGAAGGGAATAACAGCTTCAAATCCCATTTTTTCCATCAGTTCGGCTTGCTCTCCAGATAATTCAATTGGATTGAGATAAAAATAATAGGCAATTGGTGAAGCCAGGATAACACCTACAATAACACCGATGATACTTATAAATACATTTTCAAGCACAACCATCGCCATGCTTTTATGCTTTTTCATTCCAATAGCGGTTAATACTCCGAGTTCAAATTTACGTTCCTGTGTGGCCATCAGTATGGTTCCGAACATAACGAATGTGATAATCATATAGAGGATGAAGTTCATGACAAGTCCTTTGGATTCAGATGTTATCATCAATTGCTCCAATTCTGGATTCATTTCTTTCCAGGTCATTACTTCAAAATCATCTCCTAATAGCGCTTGTATTTCACTTCGCGTTTTCTCTAAAAGATCTGGATTTTTCAGGTCAATTACTAAAGCCGTTACTATTTCAGGTGCACTTAAGAAATATTGCAAATCCTCCATGCACATATAAGCAATTACCCTATTCAACTCTGGCATTTGCATGTCAATTTTTCCTGACAGGGAATAAAGTCCTGCCGCCATTGCACCATGATAACCTTGCCCAAAAAAAACAAGCGTATCACCGATATCAACATTGAGATAATCGGCTAATTCTTCACCCATTAAAATTTCATCAGCGCCTACATTAGGGAACCTGCCTTCGGTAATATTGTTTGTTATTTTTTCAGGTATTCCAGTCGTTTGATCATAACTCATGATATAGGTACCCCGTGTGTAATTCTCAAAACTACTCAAGGTTCCAGTCTCGAGTTTTTTATCAATTTTGTCGACATTAGACAAGGCCAGAATGGATGCAATATCTACATCACTCGACTCAAAACCATTATCTAACATTTGGTCATCCCAAAACCCATTTGCATGAATTTGAATATAACCCATATTATTCTTGACAATCGATTCCAACATCTTCTCTTCCATTCCTTGATTGACAGAACGCATGAGCACGGCAGACATCACCGCAAAGGCAATTGCCGAAACGGTTATTAAAGTTCTACGTCGGTTTCTCCAACTATTTTTCCAGGCCAGTTTTAGTATCATGCCATTCATTTATTTCAAACGCTTCATATATTGCGTTGTAAAGATTTGATCATCTATTTCAATATCAAATTCAGCTTTTGAATAAGTAATCTTTGTTTTTTGTGCTTTTTTCGTTGATGGGATAATTTCCATGGTTGCCGGCATCTTTTTTCCGCCAATTAGTTTTACGTCTTTTCCGAGGATCGTATTGACCAATTCACCATCCTGGTCATAGAATTTTGTTTGTAATTGTAGGTAATCTTTTTTGGAGATCCAGATAAGGATCTTACCCCAAATGGCGTTGACATCTTTCTTTGGTTTCAATTCAATTTTATGGCAAGCAAGATTTTCAATAGTTTCTGTTCCCAATAACTTCTTGGTGTAATCCTCTTTGAGGGATGACTCGCGAACCAAATCGTCGTTTGTCATATCCGTACCCATCCACGACTGTCCTAACATGGAAGGTGGCATTTTTATGGTACGTTCGATACTAGGCAGGTATTGCCAGATCTCATGCTTTCGTTTTAAAAAAACAGTTCCTTTATCTTTTGCTGGTGAGAGGACGAGGGTCACTGAATAATCTTCTCCTTTACTCCATGTTTTCACCTTCATTTCTCGCGTCCATTTTGGTCGAATAGTGGTGATGGTCATCTCCGCATACATGGTTGTTCCGCGTAAACGATCTTCTGCTTTTTGAATAATGGTCGCTGCTGATTCGTCTTGTCCAAAAGACATTTGAACCAAGGTAAACAGCATCATGAATGATAATATTCTTTTCATTTTATTCTTTTACAAATTGTTCAACTAATAAGTCCCGCATATCGTCTAAAGGAAAAGTTTCGGGATTCATGACAAAATTCATGCGAATACCACTAAAAACGGCTGTGAAATAGTGTAATTTTTTCTCGGCATCTTCGCCATATTTATCTTTGAAATACTGATAAATCATCATTTTATATTCTTGCATACTTGCTGATTGCTCTTTTAAGAGTACTTCAAATACTTCGGTTTGAATTGCCATTAGAAAATATAGTTTCCAATGCTTTGGATCGGCTTTTAAAGTTTTAACCGTATGATCAATCACTTCTTGAAAGGCTTTTTCATTAAAACCTTTTTTGACAATCCCTTCTAAAAATTCATTTTGTTCGTCAATAATCGAATGCAGTAATACACGTAATAAATCTTGTTTGCTTTCAAAGTAATTATACATCAACCCTTTTGAAACACCAGCTCGTTTTGCAATTTTAGATATCGAAGCACTATGGTACCCCTCCTCGGCAAATACATGTAAAGCGGCATCGAGTATCAGCGTTTTTCGCTGATTACGCATGACTTCAAACTGCTCTTTTGTTCTTGGTGACATTTTTTGACTAAACGTTTGGTCAAAGTTGAATATTATTTTGAGGTTGACCTATGACTTTTGTCATATTTCTAGAAATAAAAGATGATTTAACCTATTAATAATATGAACTAATGGAAACGAATATCCTTTATCATCAGCTGTAATTGAGTGCGCCCTTGCCAAGTATTTTCAGCTATTGCATAAACAATATCGAATGATTTTTCTTTAATGGCTGCATAGAGATGTCCCATACCAAAACCAATTGCTGGAATACGAATTTCTGGATACTCTTTTTGATAGAGTTCCAATTTGAGATGCTCCTCTTTTAAAACTTTCGCATAACCTGAATCACAGACATCCGTTGTTTTAAAAACGGGATTTAAATTGTCTGGTCCAAAAGGAGCTAATTGTTTTAAGACGCGGTAAAATTTAGGTATACCGCCGATTTGACTGCCGAAAATATCTCGAAAATCAATGGTCTCATCAATTTCAATTTCAGGTGTCAGTTGATCCTTTGTAATATGCTGCTCCACATACGCATTAAATCGCATTTTAAAAGGAGCTAAATTCTCCTTTGGAAGAGACAGTCCCGCAGCATAAGCATGCCCTCCAAATCGACTCAATAAATCTGAACACGATTCAATAGCATCATATACATTAAACCCTTTAACGCTTCTAGCTGAACCTACCAATTCACCTTGAGACTCCGTTAAGACGACCGTTGGACGATAATGATTTTCAATTAATCGAGAAGCAACAATGCCCACTACCCCTTTATGCCAATTTGCATTAAAAACAACGGTTGATTTAGCATTGAGTAACCAATTATCTTCATCAATTTGATTTAAGGCTTCTTCAGTAATAGTTTTATCCAAGCCTTTTCTGGTCTCATTATGCGCATTGATTTCTTTGCTAATTATTTCAACTTCATCCCATGTTTTCGCCAATAATAATTCAACTGCTTTATTGCCTGAAGCGATTCTTCCAGCTGCATTGATGCGAGGTGCAATTGAGAATACTACCGCCGATATATTAAGGGGAGCTTGGTTATTCGCTAAGCGTAATAATTCAGAAAAACCAATTCTTGGGTTTGATTTGAGCACCTCTAAACCGAGATAAGCCAAGGTTCTATTCTCTCCTAAAACAGAAACCATATCAGCACCAATACTGACCACAACCAAGTCGAGCAATGGCAATAAATCATTAAAAGGCTGTTCGGTAACTTGTGCCAGAGCTTGAACCAATTTAAAACCAACACCACAACCTGATAATTCTTTAAACGGATAGTGACAGTTTTTCTGTTTTGGATTCAGGATAATGGCATCCGGAACCGTATCACCAGGTGTATGGTGGTCACAAACAATAAAATCAACGCCATTTTCTTTTGCATAGGCGATTTGCTCTATGGCTTTTATTCCACAGTCCAATGCAATGACTAAAGAAAAACTATTGTCGATAGCAAAGTCGACACCTTGCCTCGAAATTCCGTAGCCTTCTGAATAACGATCTGGAATATAATAGCCGACTTGCTCATATGTCTCCGTAAGATATTGATACATTAAAGCAACAGCCGTTGTTCCATCCACATCATAATCCCCATAAACCAAAATATTTTCTCCATGTGCTATCGCTTGCTGAACACGCTCAACAGCATTCGCCATATTGAGCATTTCAAATGGATTCAACAATTGATCAACACTTGGTCGAAAGAATGATTTTGCAGCGTCAAAGTTCTGAATACCGCGCTGTGAAAGTATACTTGCGATTGGTCGTGAAACGGAAATTTCTTCGATCAATTTAGCAACTAAATCTATGGGAGGATGTGGTTTATTGACCCATCTTTTATCCATATTGAAAAATAATAAAATGTTAAGGGGTCTGGTTCAAAGATAAACAAATCTTGGTTCTGCTTTTTAATTTCGTTAAATTTATGACTGTTCTCTTGAAACGGGCAAGGTTTTTGACGTTATGTGATCTAAATTAGAAATATGAAATCAGTTGGATTGGTGTTATTAACAGGCTTATTATTGAGTGTAGGTCTTTCGGAATCATACGAATTGATCGCTACATTCTTTCATAAAAATCACCTACCCGGCACCGAAGAAATTAAGATCATTCCAGCCGAACACTATGGTAGTTATGACCTTAAAGAGCGCAGTGAAAATGACTTAAGAGCTGTTGCAGGAAATACACTTGTTGTAAGTGAAAAAGGAATTGTCTTAGAAAAAAACCGTTTGCTCTCTATATCTAAGGAAGAAGTGCGGGAAAAGGGTCAATATTTAATCCGTGATGGATACTTACATGGAATCATAGAAGGTGATTCATTACCAGCATTTCAACAAGATGAACGCTATTGTTTTTTAATGCCCTCTACTGGTTTTTTCTTTGATCCAACTGGGGATGACAAGTTGTATCCTGGAGCAAAAAAAGATGAGTTCCTATTGTTTAGTCCTGTAGAAAATGGTGGGTATAGTGCAATTGCCATTTGGTTTAAACAAGGGGATATTCAACTGCGTGAAATTGATACGGAAAAATCTAAAACTAATTTTGAGATGCTTGCTCATGAGCGGAAAGAAGTCAATGGTTCGATTGAGTTGATTCTGAAACCAACCGAAAAGGATTGGGAAAAACTTATGGGTGATTTTAGCACTTATGACACCTACGAGCTTCAAGAAAATTAATTTAACAATGAGTCTATCATTTTTTGTCTATACTCTTTAATCTTGCAATCTAAAATCCCCACCCTCGCGCGCATTTGCAATGCGTGCGGATCTTCGACCCTAACGAATCTATAATCTTTTGTCTATAGTATCTCGTCTATAATCTTTTTGCTCGTCCATGTTTCGACTTCGCTCGACATGAATGAAGGTAGAAAAAGGACGCCTGGCTGGGACCTGAATCCGTTGGCTCGCTTTTTTTCTCCTTCGTTGCTCTTAGTCTAAAAAAGATAGCGATGACCTTTTAGTTCTTTAAGTCAATTGGAGTAGTGATTTGAATCGCGTTTATGTCTTTTGTCAATGCTCTAAAATCTCTCGTCTATAATCTTTTGTCAATAGTCTGGCTTCTTGAATTCATTTTAAACTGATATCTAAATCCGCAATCTTAAATTGAATAAAGATTAATTAATTTCAGTTTCTTCTCTCAATAGCCTGATGAAGTTTAATCTGACAGAGTAATAGGGCTTTTTTACCTAAAGCTTAATACCGGGACACTAAAAGAAACAAAACTTATTGGCTACTCAAAAACCAAATCAAACCTTTCCAATAATTCGACGGCTTGTTCGCGATTAAAAACCGCTTTTTTTAGTCGGTTTTTTGCTAAATCGAGTCGTAGATTCCGTGCGCCTCGGAAGTCTGCCTTTTCAAGATTGGTTCGATCAAAGGTGGCATCTGCCAGATTGCAATTTTGAAAATCTGAACGTTGCAATGCCGCTCCTGAAAAATCGCAATCAACTAAAGAGGATTCACCAAAATCAGTACTTGATACATCTAGATTCGTAAAAATGCTATAATCAAGAATACATTCTTTAAAGGTCATTGCAAGGCCTAACGGATTAATGGTTTCAAAGTTTAATCCGGACATTTTACAAGCATTAAAATTAACTGTTCGAAAAGCTATATCACTCAAGAAAGAACCTGAAAAATTACACGATTCAAACTGACAATCTTCAAAAACAACATCCATAAAATTGACGCCTTCAAAGTTGCAATTCTGAAAGGTGCAAGCCTCAAAACGTCCTCCTCCAACCTCGTCCGAAGTCCAATGTTTTTTCTCAAATGTCTGCTCGTAATAATCCTTCATGTTTTTTATTTAATTCCTTCGCGACAATATATCCCATGGAAAAACAACCTTGCAATAAGAAACCTCCGGTTGGTGCGTCCCAATTGACCATTTCACCGATAATATAGTTAGCGGGTTTAGAATGCAATTCCAAAGTCGGACTCAAGGCTCTAAAAGGAATACCGCCTGTTGTGGAAATCGCTTCTTCAACGTTACGCATACTTTCAATCGATAATGGAAAGTGCTTGATTTGGGCTATAAACCGATGACTATTGATATAGTCCTCTTTGCTCAGTGACCATTTAACAAGTTCTAAAACCGGTTTCGATAAATTCAGTCTTGACTTATACTTTTTAGGTGCCGCTTCGGGTCCTAGTTTTGCCAATAGTTCTTCGTGGGTATTATTTGGTTTAAAATCTATATAAACTGTATTCCCTTTTTCTAGGTGATGGGCTCGCCACATTGCCGATAAAGGGTAAATGATATTTCCTTCTAGTCCATAAGTAGTGATCAAAGCTTCTCCTTTAAAGGTTTTGCCAGCAAATGAAATAGAAATATTCTTTAATGGACTGCCTTGATGCGATGTTCTAAATGATTCTTCCCAATTGACATTTAAACCGCAATTAGAAGGTTGAAACGGTACGGTTTCAACACCTGCGTCACTAAAGATCTTTAACCATTTATCGTTTGCTCCTGTCTTACTCCAAGATCCTCCACCCAATGAAAAAACAGCGGTGTCGGCTTTGATTTTAACCTGTTCATTATCGACAGTAAATAGCAAACTTTCATCGGCAGACCAACCAATAAATTCGTGATTGGTTTTAATAATCACCCCTTTTTTTTCAAGGGCATCTAAAATCGCTTTGAGCACTGCTGCGGGCTTAAGCCCTTTTTCAGGAAATATCCTACCACTTGATCCAACAAAAGTTGGAATTCCGATCTTCTTTAACCATTCACGTGTATCATCAGAACCAAAAGCTAAAAGAAATGGTTGCATTTGGTCTTTAGGCGCATATTTCTCTACTAAATCAGCACCATCTAGTTCATTGCTCAGATTAAATCCACCTTTACCCGCTACCAAAAATTTTCGCCCCAATCTTTTACCTTTTTCATAGATCGTGACCTCGAAATCGGATGACAGATGATAAGCAGCGCTTAATATTGCTGCACCGCCACCAATTAGGGCAATTTTTGGACGCTTCATGGTACAAGGTCTCCCTTAGAACGATCAAACCAAATTTCTCCACTGATGTATTCATCTTCCCATGTTAGAAAACGAAAAACGGTTCCCATTTCATTGGTCTCAAACAGGTGCCATTCATTATCAAAAGCCAGATCACGTTGCCACACGTGGGCTACGACAATTTTAAAAAAAGGATCCTCCATTGTTGAAATGCATACTGCGATAACTTGCTTCTCTTTATCTCCTGTCTGCTCGACGCGGACGACCTCAAAGCCATCCATTTTAGAGAAATGGTAATAGATATCCTCTTGCATCTCACGAAGATCGTCTCCTTGTGAAGCAGGACAATTTGGTGCATGTTCAGCAATTAGGGCTGCCCAATTCATTGCGTTTTACTTTTCTGGATTCAAGATCGCCTCAATTCGTTCAGCAATATCCTGCAAGTGGTACTTTGTCATTTTATCACTTGCTCGTCCGGCAGCGGTCTTGACTTGTTTAGACAATGTGTTTAACTCAGCACGAACTACGGCGCGAATATCAGACTGACTTTCATCAACATCTGTAAGTGATACAAAACGCCTAAATGCCGGCGGAATGTCCATGGCTTTTTCAGTCATTAAGTAAGACATACGGTCTACATAAGCGCGCTGTAGATTTCTTCTGTAGACATCTATTTCACCACCTGCTTTTAATTCTTTCCAGATGCCATTTCGAAGATCTTCCATAATCTCTATCAAGGTGTAAGCCTTATCTCCATTGATGGCTTCATTTTCAATGGCACGTGCCAATCTGCCAAAGTCAAGTATATTATTCAACCAACGTGATTGCAATTTGCGCATGTTTTCAATACTTCCATCGTATTGAATCTTATTAAAGATATCTTGGCTTAGCATCCAATCGGGTGTATCGAATAATTGCGTCTGCATAAATTCCATTGCTCTTTTCTGCTTTTCTTTTGGAACGTGTGTATAAACTGCACCCTCTTGATCATACGTCTTATAATGCTCATAGATACCTCCGATATTAGATGAAACATGTCCCATATAACGGCTAAATTGTCCTGTTACTTGTGTATATAAATCATTCAAATCATTATAGTTCTTCCCGTCCTCAGCCGTCCATTCTATTAGGTTTGGAATGATGCGTTTCAAGTTTTTTATTCCGTACTCACTTGCTTTCATGGCATCATCTCCAAGATCTTCTGTTTGTGAGCTTGGATCAATTACACCCAAAAATTGTTGCTTCCCAAAACGATAAAGCGGATCACCGGCATGTTCAAGAATCCATCCGTCCAAGGTTTCCTTTTCATCTTCACCTGTTTCAGCATCTAGAATTGGGCGATAACCCCAGCTGATTGAATATTTATCGTAAACTCCGATATCTGGCATCAGTGCAACTCCATTATCTTCAGGCTGCGCGATATAATTGAAACGCGCATAATCCATAATGGAAGGCGCTGTTCCATACTTATCTGTAAAGCTTGCCGAACGTAACGAATCAACAGGATATGCAACGCTCGATCCCATATTATGCGGTAATCCTAATGTATGCCCAACCTCATGCGCTGATACAAATCGAATTAAACGCCCCATGATTTCCTCTTTAAATTCTACTCCTCTGGCATCTTCATTGATCGCCGCTGTTTGCACAAAAAACCAATTGCGTAAGAGCGTCATCACATTATGGTACCAGTTGATATCAGACTCAATAATTTCTCCACTTCGCGGATCACTGACGTGAGGCCCGTTTGCATTCGGAATTGGTGATGCTAAATAGCGAACTACGGAATAACGCGCATCCTCTGGACTCCAATCTGGATCTTCTTCTGGAGTAGGCGCATCTTTTGCTATGATTGCATTCTTAAATCCGGCGGCTTCAAAAGCGACTTGCCAATCTTCAATTCCTTGCTTTAAATACTTTCTCCACTTCTCAGGCGTTGCACGATCGATATAATAAATAATCGGCTTAACTGGCTCGACTAACTCACCTCTTTTAAACTTCTCTTCATCGCCTGGTTTAATTTCTAATCTCCAACGGTCTAAATAACGAACGGTTTCACTTTTTTGCGCTTCTGATCCATAATCAGTTTGTCCAGATATAAACCACCCAACGCGCTCATCAAAATAACGCCTTTTCATTGGTTTTTTAGGCAAAAGAATCATAGAATTACTTAACTCAATTGAAATCGAACCTAAACTAGAATTTGAAGGAGGATTAGCTGCTTGATATGTTTTCACATGACGCGACTCAATGTTCATAGGATATGATGAAATGCGTTCGATATACGAACGATCCTTGTCCATACGTGAAATCTTATATTGTTTTCGTGCAAAAGTTGGTAATCCAATTGCTTTTACATCTGACCCAAAAAACTCAGTTACATTGATGACAACAGTGTTTGAATCACCACCAATTGCTTCGATGGGAAACATGGCCATAATCGGCTCAAAATTGGAATTAACAACCGCTTCGTGAACGGGCAAAGAATCCGCTGCAACAACTTGATGTGAAACTACACGAAGGAGGATATCATCATTTTTTCTTTCCCATCGTAACACCTGCTCGTTTTGTTTTCCCCCACCAAAACCCATTCCGGCGGCTGTCTTCGCAATTCGTGTCACCATCAACATTTCGCGACCCAATAACGAATCTGGAATTTCATAGTAAAAATCTTTATCTACTTTATGTACTGCAAATAAACCTTCATCTGATTCAGCATCTTTTTTTATAACTTCTTTATATGATTTGATGGAACCTTTGGGCTCCTTATTTTTCATGGCCGCAGCGGCAGCCGCTTTTTTCTTTTTCTTACCAAATATTTGAGCGTGCGTTTGGTTGGTAAATGAAATAACCAATACAATGGCGAGTAAACGAAGTATTGTTTTTTGCATAAGTGGGATTCTATTTGTTTTCGATGATAAAAATGAGATCTTAAATTTAAGATTTTTATAAGCACCAACGACCAATTTGATGACCAACGTATTAAAATTATGGATGAAAGGTTGGGATGTTAAATACCGTCTAAAATTGCTTTGGTAAATCGACTATTGGTATTAATGCATTTTTTTCATGCTCTTCTTCTGGCTTACCTATTTCAACACAACTGATTTTTTCGATCAATTTTTGCTCCCCAAGCAGGTTGGTCAATATGATATTCACCGCAATTTGAAATGTTTCTGGATCGAGATGATCCACTTGAAAATCACTTGAAAGATGTAAGCGCTGCACACCGTTCGCCTCTGGAATTAATCGCAAACTCCAATCCCTAGCATCTACGGTTTGAATATTCATATAATCATCATAAATATCGATTTCTAATTTTACGCTAGGTGGTATAGCATGATAAAAAGTCCAATGCCCAAGAGCAGGCGCGTCTTGTATTATTCGCCGAGTGGTCTTCCAAAGATCATGATCACCATTAGGCGACAATACCAATTCAAAATGGTTTTCTTGCGGTTGTTCGAGCATCCATTTGATTTTTCCAAATTCAAGGATATGATCGTCCAGTCCATCAATGATTTCATTTCGCTTTTCAGATTCTCGTCCGAGGATTACATCTTCAATTATTTTCAGATTGTTTTCAAACCAATCCCAAAATTTCGTGATATTATCTGGTTGTTCTTTAGTCATTATTCGCTTCAAATTTAGACAATAATCGATTGGATTGCTGTTGCAGTTTGTTTTGAAAATATCGCGTACGGCCAATTAACCATCCTTTGAATCCTAAAGCCTGTGTTGCCCATTTATGTAGATCAAATTCATCGGCGTGTCGATAGATCTTTCCATCCTTAAACTCAAAATTTGCCTTTATGATGTTTTTAACTTTGCGATTGGTTTGACGGAAAGTATAATTGGCCGTCCAAACACATTTACCATTTTGCGTATTTGCATCAATTTGACTCGCAGAAACCTCTAAATCTTCGGCGTTCTGACAAAGCATACGCCACATATTTTTAGCATGCTCTCCTTTTAAAAGACCAAAAGCAGGATCCTCAAACACAACCTCATCATGGTAAAATGCGACCATGGTATCAGCATCTTTTGCTTGAAATGCTTTGTAAAATGCGATTATAATCTGAATATTCTGTTCTTTAGTTTTAGGCATTGTTGCGAATATAGGAGAATTCTGCTAACGTCTCACTAAGGTAATCTGCGTAATTTCTGGCCATATCCCAAGTCTTCCTGGATAACCTAAAAAACCAAAACCGCGATTGATATACAGTTGTTGACCACCATTAACATATCGGCCTGCCCATTTTTTATAACGCAATTGAATTGGACTCCAACGTAATTTACCCCATTCTATGCCCATTTGTGCGCCATGGGTATGACCACTAAAGGTTAAATCAATATCTTGAAAATCTTTTGTTACGACTTCATCCCAATGCGTTGGGTCATGCGATAGTAATAGTTTTGTTTCTGCCAAACAACCATCAACAGCAGCAGTTAAATCGCCTTTTTGTCCAAATCCTTTACCCCAATTTTCAACACCAATAATGGCTAATTGATCTTCTCCTTTTTGGATATATCTGTGTTCGTTCAATAATAGATCCCACCCCATCTCTCTTTGAAGATCTTTTAAACGTTGTAGGTTAGCAGCTTTCATTTCTTTGCTTGGCCACATGACATAATCGCCATAATCGTGATTTCCTAAGATAGAAAACACTCCATGCTCTGCCTTTAAAGAGGCAAATAAATCCATAAAAGGCTCAATTTCTGAAGCTTCGTCATTCACCAAGTCACCTGTAAAAAATATGGCATCTGGATGAAGATCATTAATCATTCCTACACCTCGAGCCACAGCATTTTTATTGTAAAAACTTCCGGCATGCACGTCTGAAATTTGAACAATTTTGAATCCCTCAAAAGCAGGCGGCAAATTTTCAATTTGCATATCGGCTG
Source organism: Crocinitomix sp. (assembly GCA_030836155.1). Taxonomy (GTDB): domain Bacteria; phylum Bacteroidota; class Bacteroidia; order Flavobacteriales_D; family Crocinitomicaceae; genus Crocinitomix. The sequence goes on along the minus strand of JAURQI010000110.1, from coordinate 19,386 downwards.
AAAGCACACGATAACGATAAGGCCCGATAATCATACCCAAACCAAACAAAAGTGTTGGCAAAGCCGATAATATTAATCCGGGGTATATAAACCATGCTGACCTTAAAATTGGTTCTTGCATAAAAATCCATCGAATACCTCTCGTCAAGTCCTCAATGAAGAGCACAACGTCAAAAACCAATAATGACGAAAGATTAATAAATATAAAAGCAAATAAAAAGTTTCGTAGCGCTTTTGACATACTCCTATTTGCAAAAACGACGACGATTAAAGAAACAAGAGACAAGCCCATTAAACCCCAAAAAACGCCGTTCACAAATGGTGCAACGGATAGCTCTTTGATGACAGATGATGACAAACCAGACCAAGCGTACAATTCCAACAGCAATAAAAAGCCAAGGATGATAAACGGAAAAAATGTGAATCGACTATGCATGGGCTCTATTTATGCTTTTAATAATGTCATAATCGTGATCTCTGGCCAAATGCCAATTCTACCAGGATAACCTAAAAAGCCAAACCCTCGATTGACATAAAGGAATTGATGATCTTCTTGATAGAGCCCTGCCCATTTATCGTATCTCAAACTCACTGGACTCCACTTAAAACCTCCGGTTTCTATACCCATCTGAGCGCCATGCGTATGCCCACTAAATGTGATGTCAATATCTGTGTATAATTTTCTGACCTCTTCATCCCAGTGGGTGGGGTCATGCGATAATAAGAGTTTAACAGGTGCTTCACATCCTTGATAGGCTTTTGCTAAATCGCCAATTTGATGAAAACCACTTCCCCAGTTTTCGACTCCAATCAAGCCTATTTTCTCCTTACCTCTTTCTAAATAAACGTGTTCATCCAACAAAAGTCTCCAGCCGAGTTCGCCATGGATCACTTTCAGACGATCCAAATTAGCCGATTTTTCTTCGTCATTTTCCCAATTATGATAATCGCCATAATCGTGATTACCCAAAATTGAATAAACCCCTAGAGGTGCTTTTAAACGACTGAACACATCCATATAATCCGTCATTTCTTCGGAGATATTATTTACCAAGTCTCCCGTAAAGAATATCACATCGGGATTTTGATCAAGGATCATATCTATACCTCTATTCACAGCCTCTTTATTATAAAAACTTCCTGAATGAATATCCGAAATTTGCGCAATTTTTAAACCGTTAAACGCTGGCGGTAAATTCTTTAATGAAACAGAGGGGTAATGATATGTATAACGATAAGGCCCTACTACCATTCCTGCCGATAAAGAAATAACAGGAACCGATGCAGCGATTAATCCTGACTTTAATAAAAATTCAGAACGTGAAATACCATTTTCTTCATTCGTCTCAACTGACTTTTTCTTTTCAAATTTCTTTGCAACCCATCTAATCAATCGAATAAAATCATCTAAACCTAAAAATAGACTGAAGATAAATTTCACAATCAAGTTAAATGCAACAAATCCAAAAAAGAAATTAACCAACCAAAATGGCAGACTGCCTCCAAAGAAAAAGAGCACAATCCAACCTATAATTGAAGCACCCAACAAGGCAAAAAAGACTCCATTAACAAGCTTTCTCATCCATTTCTTCTTTTCTTTGGTAACCGCTTTTACACCGTTATAAGTATACCATTCCAATAGAAAAGTAATGGTCAAAAGGATGATTGGAAATAAAATGGAGCGCATGGATTTAGTTTCTATTCTATGCTGTAACGTTTGTTTGTCAGGATTGTTGACGATTGAGTCCTGCAAATATTTCAAAATTTCTGAATTAAAATTCGAATTACTGATTATTATACCATTAAGTCGTGTTCTCTTTGGAAGGCTTCTTTCAATTAATTATGCATTCAGATAGAATCATTTAAGAAAAAAAACGCATATTTGTTAAGCTTTCTATGAAAGTGAAAAAATTTTTAACCGCTGAAGGGTAAGAAAGTAGCGAAGGAAAGAATACCTCTCACCATCCATCATAAAACCGTAATAATGAGAAAAATTTATTTGGCAGGAATGGCCGCAACACTTTTGTTGGCTTCTTGTGGAGAGAGTAATGACGCGTTGGATACGCAATTAACAGATTCAGAATCCGTTGAACAAGCTGCAATTAGTTTTGCTGAAGGTGGTGCTACAAACGGAGAAGAGTATTTCTCAGGAATAGTTGCTGAAGTAGTAGGTGTTGACGTTAAATTCAGAGAAGTAACTGAATTGGACAAAATGGATGCTTCTGCAGAAGAAATCACAGCAGTATTAGACGAAGGAAAGCAAAAAATCGCTGACGGTCGTAAAGCATTGGACATGTATGCAGATGCATCTTGGCCTAAGCGTAAAGAATTTCATGATTTGACTTTGGAGTGGTTTGCTTCAATTGAGTCATTAATTGACACTTACCTTTATGATCTAGCTGCTCCTATGTCAAAAGCGGATGATGAGAGGACTGAGGAAGAAGTGGACTTCTACAATGAGTATATCGTTGCTTTAGAAGAGTATTATGAAGTGGATAACAGATGGGTTGACTTCCCATATGAATACGCATCAGCAAATGGATTCGAAATTGGTGGAACAATTGATGAAGACGCAATGGTTAGCGAAGAATTAGAAAGCGCAGGCGTTGAGTAGTCAATTGTAAATTTCTATACAATAAAAAACGCCTTTTGTCTGAAGACAAAAGGCGTTTTTTATTGTAAAATTTAAACTAATGTGCCTCTAACCAATTATCAGCAAACTTATAATCAACATCTAATGGTACTGCCATTTCAACGGCCGTCTCCATTTCCGTTTTGACCAACTTCTCCATGGTTTCCATTTCATCTTTCTTGACGTCAAAAACCAATTCATCATGCACCTGCAAAAGCATTTTAGATTGAAGACCTTCTGCTTTCATACGTTTATGAATATTAATCATTGCGATTTTAATAACATCTGCGGCCGAGCCTTGAATAGGTGCATTTACTGCATTTCGCTCGGCAAATCCACGAACAATTGCATTAGCCGATTGTATGTCTTTTAAATATCTTCTTCGTTTCATGATCGTCTCCACATAACCATGCTCTCTGGCAAAATCTACCTGATCACTCATAAAAGTTTTCATGCTGGTATATTGCTCAAAATAACTATCGATTAGCCCTTTTGCCTCTTTTCTCGAGATGCCTAAATTTTGAGACAAACCAAAAGCTGATTGTCCATAAATGATTCCAAAGTTTACAGCTTTAGCTGCACTTCTTTGCTCACGTGTTACATCTTCAATAGCTACATTATATACTTTTGCTGCCGTCGCTGCATGGATATCTTGTTTGTCTTTAAAAGCAGTGATCATATTCGTATCGCCACTCAAAGCAGCAATAATGCGCAATTCAATTTGGGAATAATCCGCTGCCAATAGCGTGTGTTGATCATCTCTTGAGATAAATGCCTTTCGCATTTCACGCCCTTTCTCTGTTCGAATTGGAATGTTTTGCAAGTTTGGATTGTTAGAACTCAACCTTCCCGTCGCCGCAACCGTTTGCATATAGCTTGTATGAATGCGCCCCGTATTTTTATTAACCAATTTTGGTAAAGCATCTACATAGGTGCTCTTTAGTTTTCGCAAAGAGCGATAGTTTAGAATTAAGGGTATAATCTCATGCTTATGCTCCAATTTTGTCAAGACATCTTCACTCGTTTTGTATTGTCCTGTTTTTGTTTTTTTGGCTTTTGCATCAATTTGTAAAACATCAAAAAGGATTTCTCCTAATTGCTTAGGGGAGTCTAGGTTAAAATCACTGACACCCGCTAGTTCTTTTATACTTTTTTCTAAATGTTCCAATTCAGTACCCAATTCCTCAGAGAAAAGGGCTAACCCGGGAACATCCATGCGGATACCTTCCATTTCCATATCTTTCAACACGCGCGCTAGTGGCATTTCCATGTCATAGAACAAATCTTTCAAGTGCGGCTTTTGAATTTCTGGTTCAAAGATTTGTTTCAATTGCCATGTAATATCCGAATCTTCGCAGGCATAATCTACCACCTTTTCAGGATCCAAATCAGCCATATTCCCCTGGTTTTTTCCTTTTTTTCCGATCAAAGTCTCAATCGAAATGGGTTTATAATTCAGGTAGAGTTCAGCAAGATAATCCATACTGTGTTTACCCTCAGGTGTTATCAAATAATGGGCGATCATGGTATCAAAAAGAGGCCCATTAACACGTACGTCATACTTTTCGATAATCTTTAAATCATATTTTATATTATGGGCGATTTTCTCAATGGTTTCACTCTCAAAAAATTCACGGAAATCTTGTACAACCTCTGCACGCCGTTCGGGAGGGCATACGACATAATAGCCTTTACCCGTTTCCCATGTAAAAGATATTCCTACAATTTCTGCCTCCATTGCTTCAATCCCGGTCGTTTCCGTATCAAAACAAACAGAGGTTTGCTGCAAGAGCATGTCCAGTAATTGTTTGCGTTTCTCCTCAGAAACCACAATGTCATAATCGGGTTTTGTGTCAGCAATGGTTTTTACACCTTCTTCACCAACAGCATCGTGCATTGCTTCTGCCGATGTTTCAATCGCAGGGCCACCAAATAAATCTAATTGCCCTTTTGAAGGTTGCGTTTGCGGGATGATGATTTCTTCTCCTAAAACACGTTTTGCCAAGGTGCGGAATTCAAGCTCTGTAAAAACGTCTCTGATTTTTTCAGGATCAGGATCCTCCATAACCAAGCTTTTTTCATCAAAATCTACATCCACATCCAATACAATGGTTGCCAATTTTTTTGAATCTAAACCTTGTTGCGCAAATTCAATGACGTTTTCTTTTTGCTTGCCTTTTAGTTGATCTGTATTTTCAATTAGAGCTTCTATCGAACCAAATTGTTTGATCAATTTTTTGGCCGTTTTTTCACCAATTCCCGGAATACCAGGAATATTGTCTGAGACATCACCCCACAATCCTAGAATATCAATGACTTGCTCTGGATGCTCAACTTCAAATTTTTCTTGGACTTCTGGAATTCCCCAAATCTCTATTGGCTTTTTGCCACGACTTGGTTTGTACATAAAGATATTCTCCGAAACCAATTGGGCAAAATCTTTATCAGGAGTTACCATATAAGTTCGATAGCCTTCTTTCTCTGCTTTTTTTGCAATCGTTCCGATAATATCATCCGCTTCATCACCGGGACTGATTAAGATTGGAATATTAAATGCTCGGACGATATCCTTAATTGGTTCAATCATTGATGCGATATCTTCTGGCATGGCTTCACGATGTGCCTTATAATCTTCAAATTCTTCAGCACGTTTCGTCAAACCAGGAGAATCAAATACTACAGCAAAATGAGTCGGGTTCTCTTTCTTGATAACATCTAACATGGCATTGGTAAAACCAAAAGCGGCAGATGTGTTTTGTCCTTTGCTATTGACTCGCGGATTTTTAATAAAAGCATAATAAGCTCTATAAATAAGAGCAAAAGCGTCGAGTAAAAATAATTTTTTTGGATGTTCAGGCGTCATGCTGTTCTGTCGTTTTTAAAATTAATTTTTTGAAACTAAATCTGCGGTAGTATGAAGATCTACATATTCACGGATATAAGTCCAATTACTAATGATCTTTGTCATCGATTGTGTATCACCATCTTCAGCCATGCGCATCACATGGTCAGTGCTGAGTTCGCTTGGATGTTTCGCTCCAGTTGCCGCCAATAGTTCTAAAAAGGCATGGATGGTATTGTTATGATAGTTAGCCGCCCTGACTCCTTTATCTTCAGGGTTTAGCCCTTTCATCAGGTGCTTATTTTGAGTTGCAATACCTACTGGACATGTATTCGTATTACACAATTGTGCATGTATACAACCAATAGAGAGCATCATAGCCCTTGCCGACTGAGTTAAATCGGCACCCATGGCTAAAGCTTTTAAAATACCAAAGCCATTAAACACCTTTCCAGAAGCGATCACTTTCATCTTCTCTCTAAGGTTGTGTTTCTTCAGCAAACGATCAACGACAACCAAACCAATATACAACGGCATTCCAACATAATTCGCAAACTCTAATGGAGCAGCTCCTGTTCCGCCTTCAGCGCCATCAACTGCAATAAAGTCGGGGTATTGATCTAATTTTTTCATAGCCAAGCAAATCGCCTCAAACTCCTCTGGACGACCCACACATAGTTTAAATCCAACCGGTTTGCCTCCACTTAATTCGCGCAATTCTGTTATAAATTGAATCAAACCTTCAGGTCCATCAAATGCACTATGACCAGGTGGAGACAATATCGTTTCACCTGCTTGAACACCTCGTATTTTTGCAATTTCAGGTGTATTCTTCTTACCAGGTAAAACACCTCCATGTCCGGGTTTTGCACCCTGTGAAAGTTTCACCTCGATCATTTTAACCTCTTCCCGTTGGGCATTTTTTTGAAATAATTCTCTTGAGAACTTGCCATCTGGTGTTCGACACCCAAAATACCCCGTCCCAATCTGCCAGCTTAAATCACCGCCCATCAAATGATATGGAGCAACGCCTCCTTCTCCAGTATTTTGATAAAAATTACCAAGCTTCGCTCCTTTATTTAGTGCCATTACAGCATTCTTAGACAATGATCCGAAACTCATCGCTGACACATTGTATAATGATGCAGAATAAGGCTTTTCACAGCGTTCACCACCAATTAAAACGCGGGGCTCTTCATGTAAAATGGCTGAAGGATAAAGTGATTGCGTGATGAATTCGTATCCTTCTTCGTAAATATTTTCTTCTGTTCCAAAAGGATGCGTAGATCCTAGATTCTTTGATCGTTGATAGATAACTGCTCTTTTGTTTTTACTAATTGGTCGCCCATCGGTTCTTCGTTCGACAAAGTATTGTTGAATTTCTGGAGAAATACCTTCTAGCATATAGCGCAGGTTACCGATAACTGGAAAATTCTTACGAATAGCATGTTGGTTTTGAAAAGCATCTCTGAATCCAATCAAAATGAGTGGGCCAAATAGAATAAAGAGGTAAAAATAATTGGGACTAACAAGTAAGCCAAGTGATACAAGTGCCGCTGTTACCACAAAGGCTAATACAAAGAAGATATTACGAACCATTTTATTGGATTTTTTGGCTGTTAAACGTGCTTCATCTGAACAAATAGAATAAAGTCCTATCGGATTAAGATTTATTCAGAAATCATGTTAAAAATAAGGAGATTTTTGATAGAAAAGGACCTTTGAGACGAGAATTGCTTTAAGCAATATCATCTTGATCAAAACCTTCCTTTTTCCAATCCTCTTCGCGTTGCGTTTGAGGCGATTTAAAATGTACGTCATTTTGCGGATAAGGAATTTCAATGTTATTTGCACGGAAAGCTTTGTCGATTGCAAAACGGAGGTCACTCTTTAGAATTTCGATGAGTAATGTTTGATCGGCCCAAAAAACCAAATCCATTTCAAGACCGTAATTACCGAAGTGTAATAAACGTACAATCGGTTTATTTTTCCGGCTCACTTTTGGATGAGCTTCAGCGCATTCTATGAGAAGTTTTTGAACCAATTCTGTATCAGCGCCATAATGCACGGTAACGGGTATAGTAAAACGTGTTAATGGAGTGCCAACGCTCCAATTATTGACGTTTTCTTGGGTCAACTTTGAATTCGGTATCACTAACACTTTCTCATCCCTTGTTTCAACTCTCGAGGTACGTAGGTTAATCTGAATGATTTTCGCAACGAAATTATCGCTGTCTTTCATGTTCTCAATTTCGAGAATATCACCAACCTTAATCGTTCCTTCAACAAGTAATAAAATTCCCGAAAAATAATCTTGGAAAATACCCTGCAAACCTAAACCAACGGCGACCAATAAAAAGGTTGTTGCTGTTAAGAACAGATCCAAGTTCATACCCAAACTTCTCAACAGGATCACCATGGCAATCGTATACACCAAGTATTTCGCCAGTTGTATGTAGATATACTCTGTGCCTTTGTCAATATTATCATTACGACGAATTGACTTGAGTAAAAAGACTTTCAAGAAATTTACACTCACTCTCGAAATAAAGATCAGTGCAGTGGCCAGAAAAATATGGTAAACGGCAATGTGAAAATTAGTATTGGGTAAGCTAGCAAAACGATAAGCCATTAAATGACCTAAATCTAGATGCGGATTGCTGATCTTTAAACTGAGAAAACAAAAATAAAACGTGACCAAATACACCAACTGCTTAAAAAGCTTCCAGATCGCAATTTCCTTTCCTTCAATTCGCAATTGTTTTTCATCCAAGTGTAAAGCTTTGAAATAACGCTTGGTATATTTAATGAAGAGTTTGGCTACCAAATAAATGATGACGATCAACAAGATATTGCCCAGTGTAAACGTAAAAATATCTTCTGCAGGACTCAGTAATGTCCCTGCTTCATCTAAAACCGGATCGGTATCCCAATCAATGATTGGAAAATTAAAAATGCTTTTAATCCATGACCACATACCCTATGTTATTACTCGTCCTAATTTATCAGCCAACAACATTCTGACCTTATCAAGAGCGCGTTGTTGTTTCATTATTTCAGCAAAGTCCTCACCCTCTTTTATGTTATCGAGTTGTTCTTGCAACTGCAATACCTCGTTCTTCACTTTAACTGTCTTAAAGGTATAAATTGCTGACAGAATATCCCGTTCTAGATTTTTTAATTTATCTGGCACAAAGACATTTTGACCATGCCAATCACTTAACTCGTACTTTTCGGTTATTAAATCGACCGCTTCACGACAAACTTCAATTTCGGGATGCTTTAGAAAATGTTCATCCATATACAAGACATCATTTTCAAATCCTTCTTTGTACTCTTTCAGAATCAAATCATAAATCTTATTCTCAAATGAAATATTATCGCGATTCAATTCGTACAAAACCAATTCAATGACACTGACCTCAACCTGTTCTGGTTCAGCTTCAGCCTCTGCACCTTCATCTATTTGACTTTCTGTATTGACCACATAAATGCCAAATTTGAGCAAGATCTCAATAATGTATCGCTCGTAATATTCAATCAGGTTTGTCTTTTGAGGAGCCTGCACTGCAGCGGCTAATTCTGGCGGCAATAATGCTTCAATTGGTATGTCTTCGTCTGGTGGACGATCCATTTCCGCGGGCTTAGCCGTTACACCAGGCGCCTGTCCTTTCTGACGCATTTCCATACGCTTCTGGCGCTCGTCCTGTTTTACCTGCTCTTCTTTTTTCTTCTGTCTGACACGATTGACTTCTTGAAGAATCGTCGGCTCTGCAATATCGAAAATTGATGCACATTCTTGCGCATAAACTTGCCTTTTGATAGCATCATCAATAACCGCAATAGAGCCAACAATATCATTAATCAACTGTGCCTTTTTCAGCGGATCATCGCCTGCATCTGCCAGTAAAACATCTGACTTAAAAACAATAAAGTCTTTTGCATTGCTGTCGATATAGGTTTGGAGTTCCTCAGTGGTGGATTTTTTCGCAAATGAGTCGGGATCTTCTCCATCAGGAAAAAGAACAACCTTCACATTCAACCCCTCCTTGAGGATCATGTCTATACCACGGAATGATGCTTTAATACCCGCAGCATCGCCATCAAAAAGTATCGTAATATTGTCCGAATATCGCTTGATGAGCTTGATCTGATCAACCGTTAACGAAGTCCCCGATGACGCCACAACATTTTCAACACCTGATTGGTGCATAGAGATCACATCGGTATATCCTTCTACTAAAAAGCAATTATCGTGTTTGATAATGGCATTCTTTGCAAAAAAAAGTCCGTAAAGGATTTGGCTTTTATTGTACAATTCACTCTCTGGTGAATTGTAGTATTTCGCAATTTTTTTATCCGCTTTGAGCGTTCGTCCACCAAAACCCAAAACTTTTCCAGCAACACTATGGATCGGAAACATGACCCGTCCTCTAAAGAAATCAAAGGTGCGGTCATCTTTTACTTTCGTTAAACCCGTTTTAACTAAAAAATCAAGTTTATAGCCTTTCTGAATCGCTTTTCGAGTAAATCCTTCAGATTCATCTAAGCAATAACCCAGTTGAAACTTTTTAATGATGTCTTCACGAAACCCACGTTCTAGGAAATAAGATAACCCAATTGCTTTTCCTTTTGGATGCTCATGTAGATTTTCCATGAACGTCTCAGCAGCAAAAGTATTTATGACACTGAGGTTTTCACGAACGGATTGCTCTGCAACTTCCTCTGGCGTGCGCTGGCGATCTTCTTTAATCTCAATATTGTACTTGTTGGCTAGCCATTTTAGTGCTTCCACATAGCTAAAATGCTCTACTTCCATCAAAAAGGAAACAACATTTCCTCCTTTACCTGTACTAAAGCATTTCCAAATTTGCTTAGCTGGGGAAACCATAAAAGAAGGTGTTCTTTCATCAACAAAGGGACTTTTCCCTTTAAAGTTTGAACCGGCTTTTTTTAAGACCACAAACTCACCTACCACCTCCTCAACACGGGCAGTTTGATAAATTTCATCTATGGTTTCTCTTAAAATCATTCAGTCTCCTCAGCTCAATAAATACGGATTCTTTAGACAAAAATAACCAATTCATTCATTCTTTTATCACGAAAAAAAATACACAGACGGACAACCATTAAAAATTAGCGTCTGTAATTAGGGCAAACGAAAGAAAAAAATTATGAAAAATAAAGTACTCCTCTCATTTATGGTTCTGTTCGGAACAGGATCATTTGCCCAAGACTCGCTCGACTGTCCTGTTGAAGCAAGTTTCACTTATGAAATCGAAGACGGTTATTTAAATCTGACCAACACCAGCACTGGTGTTATAGGCGCTTTTTACAGTTGGTCAGCAGATGGCTTGTCTTCTTACGATGAAGACGCTAGTTTTTCAACTGCATTTTTTGAAGCGGAAGAGAATGTTTGTCTTACGGTATGGGATTCAATCGAAGATTGTTCTGATACCTACTGCGAATTGATCGCTTTTGAAGTTGTGGATGAAGATTCTGTTTTTACAGACAGTACCGATTGTTTGGTAGAAGCGAGTTTTACTTATGAAATTTCCGGAGGATACTTAAACCTTACTAATACTACTTCTGGTGCCGAATATCCAGTTTATTCATGGTGGGTAGATGGATTATCATCTTGGGAGGAAAATCCAAGTTTCTCAAGGGCATTTTTTGAATACGAAGAAAATGTATGCCTTGAGGTATATGATTCGCGAGTGATTGCTCAGATACATATTGCATGGTTATCTATTTTGGAGATGACTCAACAGATATTGATGATAGCACAGATTGTATAGCTGAAGCAAGTTTTACATATGAAATAGAAGGTGGCATGTTAAACTTGACCAATACCTCGTCTGGGGCGGATGCTCCTGTGTTCATTTGGTCAGTAGACGGACTCTATTCTTATGAAGAAAATCCAAGTTTCTCAACAGCTGAATTTGAAGATGAAGAAGAAATTTGCCTAGAAGTCTATGATTCATTAGCTGATTGCTCCGACACCTATTGCTTAACCATATATATGGGCGATGATTCTACATGGACGGATTCAACGATGAGCGTTATTACGTATTCAGAAACAGAAGTAAATCTTTATCCTAATCCGGTTAATGATCAATTGAACGTATCATTTACAAGCTTATATCAACCTGCACAAGTGTAGCTATACAATCAAGTTAGTGAGTTTGTAAGAACAGAACGCGTCAATGCTGGAACAAATCTACACCAGATGGATGTCAACCAGTTAAGCAAGGGAATGTACATCTTGATTCTACAATCGGAAGATGTGACGATTCCACCACAGCAGTTTAAGTTTGTTAAACAATAATCCTTTTTCATAGTGTGAATAGTCTTTAACTATTCCGGTTGGTTAAAAAAGCATTGCTATTCGATTAGCAATGCTTTTTTTTATCCCTAGTGAAATTCGCCTTATTTTTGCATCATATTGACAAGAGAGAATAAGATAGCAGCATTTCAAAAAGCCTTAAAACCTTTTATGCCGGCGGAAGCCATTCCAATGGTGGTTGAATTTATCGTCCAGCACAAAGTCCATTTTACTGTTAGTAAAAAACGGAAAACAAAGCTTGGTGATTATCGTCCTCCACATGATGGAAAGCCTCACCGTATATCTGTTAACGGTGATTTAAATCAGTACGCTTTTTTAATCACCACCTTACACGAAATGGCACATTTATTAACTTTTATTGGTCATAAGAATCGTGTTAAACCGCACGGAATTGAATGGAAATCAGCCTTTAAATTAGTGAGTCAGCCGTTAATCACAGAAAACATTTTTCCGGCGGATATTGAATTGGCATTAAACAACTATCTGCAAAATGCCAGAGCTTCTTCCTGTGCTGATCCGCGTTTGTACAGGGTACTTTCTAGATACAATGAAAATAATCAGCTTCGTGTTGAAGATTTAAAAATTGGCACGAAATTCAAACTAAATGGTAAAATTTTCGTTAAAGGAAAGAAGCTACGTACACGTTTTGAATGTGAAGAAGTATATTCGCGCCGAAAATACCGCGTTTTAGGTGTTGCGCAAATTGAACATATTATAGAAGAGAAAAAATGAGCAATAATTTTGCGGTCATCATGGCCGGTGGCATAGGGAGCAGATTTTGGCCTATGAGTCAAGAATCACATCCGAAACAATTTTTAGATGTTTTGGGAACAGGTCAGACATTAATACAAATGACCTATCACCGTTTGCGCCGATTGGTGCCAGACAGCCAAATATACGTGGTCACTAATGAGCGTTATGCAGACATGGTCAAAGAACAAATTGGTATTGATGACGACCAAATCTTAACGGAACCATTGCGTAAAAACACCACAGCTTGTATTGCATACGCGTCGCACAAAATTTATAACCTAAATCCAGAAGCCAATCTTATTGTGGCACCTTCTGATCATCTGATTTTAAAAGAGGATCGTTTTGAAGAGATCGTTAATATAGCATTGGACAAAGCAGCTTCTGGCGATAATCTTGTTACACTCGGAATTAAACCTTCTCGCCCTGATACAGGTTATGGCTATATTCAATTTGAAGATGGGCGCGATATCCTGATGGGGGAAGTCAGAAAAGTGCGGCAATTTACTGAAAAGCCAAATCGTGAACTAGCCGAAATTTTTCTTAAAAGCGGCGACTATTATTGGAACTCGGGAATTTTTATCTGGAAAGCCCAAACAATTTTGGATTCCTTATCCAAATTCAAACCAAAATTAAACGCACTATTCACGAGTAAAGGCAATGACTATAACACGGATAATGAACAAGCCTTTATCAATGATGCCTTCTTCAATTGTGAGGATATTTCGATTGATTTTGCGGTTTTAGAGAATGCTAAAAATGTTCATGTTGTCCTCGCCAATTTCGGTTGGTCAGACTTAGGCACATGGGGATCTTTATATACGCATCTTGACACCGATGTAGAAGGCAATGCGGTTATCGGTGATCACGTGCACTTATTCGAAAGTGAAAATTGCATCATCAACTTACCTAAAGGTAAAATGGCTTTATTACAAGGATTGGATGACTATATCGTTGTTGAAGCACATGACATCCTCATGGTGGTTAAAAAGAACCACGAGCAGCGCATCAAAGGTTATCTCAAAGAGATTAAGAAAAAGGATCCCGAATATTTCGAGGGGAAATAGGTTACTTCACCCAAAGTAAATAAGGTAAACGCGCTTGATAGGTATTCCTATCACTAATGGTGCGTGCAAATCCGTAAATCTCTAGCAGTTGTCCTTCAATAGCTGATGTTGGCATTGAAGTCTGCATATCGTTTTCTTCGATGGTTTCTAATAATTCGAACAATTCCTCATTTTTAGGTTTTGGCAAGTATGAGATTTGAATCGATTCATCTGCAATCCCTGCCGCATTTGCTGCATAGGCAATCGCGTCATTTAAACCACCCAATTCATCAACTAAGCCAATATTTAACGCATCAGCTCCGGCCCAAACACGGCCTTGCCCAATACTATCAACATCTGCTTTTGTCATACCTCTTCCGCCTGCAACTCGCGCTAAGAAATCATCATAAATATCATCAACACCTTCTTGGATAATTTTATATTCAACCTCGGTCAATTTCTTATTCATAGACATGACACTGTGTTCATTGGTTTGAACGCGATCAAATGTGATTCCTAGTTTGTTCTTGAACATCTCTCCTGTGTATGGAATGATTCCGAACACGCCAATAGAACCCGTCAAGGTATTTGGTTGAGCAAAAATGCGATCAGCTGCACATGAGATGTAATAACCTCCCGAAGCTGCATAGTCACCCATGGATACAATCACCGGTTTTCCTGCTTTTGAAATTAAATCAACTTCTCGCCAAATCACATCACTTGCCAATGCGCTTCCGCCCGGAGAGTTAACACGCAAAACAACTGCTTTGATATCGTCATCTTTGCGTACTTTTCTTAATTCGGCAGAAAGGCTCTCTCCTCCTATTTGATTCGGTGTCCCGATGCCGTCCACAATTTCACCCTCAGCAAAGACAACAGCGATATTCTTCTTCTCTAAAAGATTTAGTTTTCGCTCCTCTTTACATTTCTTCAAGGCATACTTCTGGAATGATAATAGAGCCACTTCCTCCCCTTCTTCTGTCTCACTCAAAGTCGCCAAACGTTGATAAACACTGTCATAGTAGACCGATGCATCCACTAAACCATAAGCCACCGCATCCTCTCCATTTCTGACCCAAACACTATCGGCCATTTGATTTAATTCACTTTCTGTCTTTCCGCGACTCTTACTAACTGCTTGAGTCATCTCTGACCAGAGCGCATTCATATATTTCATGGTCTGCTCACGGTTAGCCTCACTCATTTGCTCGTATAATAATGGCTCAACGGCACTTTTGAATTTATTATTTGAACCACGAATCACCTGCATTTCTACGTCCAGTTTTTCGAGCGTACCTTTTAAGAACATTAATTCAGCACCTAAACCTAAAAATTCAATCATACCACTTGGAAAAGTATACACCTCATCAGCAGCACTTGCCAAATAATAACCCGTTTTGCTATAATTTTCATTATAGGCCACAATGAATTTTCCAGAGGACTGGAAATCAACCAAGGCATCTCTCACTTCCTTTATGGTCGCCATTCCTGCATTTACTCCATAACAGTCCAAGAAAATCCCTTTAACCTTATCATCACTTTTAGCTATTTCTAAACCTTCTAAAATGTCATTTAAACCAAATTGTTTAACCATTTGAAAAGTAGCCGGATCGAAATTAGCATATGTATAATCACCAACCATTCCATCTAATGTCATGTGAAGAACGGTGTTATCTTCGACCTTAATTTTCTTTGACTCAAACATATCTCCAAAGCCGGAAATCATGGCGCCTAGAATAACAAAGAAAATTACGACTACGATAATTCCCGATACTACGCTCGCAAGTAAACTTGCCCAAAAGGTTTTCCAAAAAGTCATGTTCATGTCTAAAAGATTTAGGTTTGAATTTCAAAAATAAGGAAGTTTATCGGATAATGGAGCTGTTCTTTGACAAGCGGTCATTTTAGTACAATAAACGAAAATGCAGAATGATTCGTTTTGTTAATTTTGTATGATGGCCAAGAAAAGAGCAATTGTATCTGTAACCAACGACCTATTTACCGATCAGCGGGTAAGAAAGGTATGTGACTTCCTGGTCCAAGAGGGTTATTCGATAATATTAGTTGGCCGCAAACTTAAATCAAGTCAGCCCGTCACGGATCGACCTTACCGCATCAAACGCTTTAAATTATGGTTTAACAAAGGGGCTTTTTTTTATGCCAATTACAACCTGCGATTGTTCTTTTTCCTGATTTTCCATAAAGGTGACCTGCTTTTAGCTAATGATTTGGATACGCTTTATGCTAATCACTGGGCTAGAAAATTTAAACGAAATTGCCGCTTGATCTATGATTCGCATGAATATTATTGCGGTGTGCCTGAACTAGTCGAACGACCGCGCATTCAAAAATTTTGGAGAAATATTGAAAAAAGAACGGTTCCCAAAGTGGATGGAATGTATACGGTCAATGAATCCATCGCAGAAATTTACCGAAAAGAATATCATCGAGAAGTATTTGTTGTTCGTAATATATCCGACTTTAAAGGGTTACCCGAGCGCAAAACCAGAAAAGAATTAGGCTTACCTAGTGATAAACACATCATTATACTTCAAGGAGCAGGCATCAATATTCAACGGGGTGCTGAAGAGTTGATTGAAGCCATGCAGCTCATCGAAAATGCCATTGTGATTTTTGTAGGTGATGGGGATGTCATTCCGCAATTAAAGAAAGAGGTGGCTGATAAAAACCTATCGGATCGCGTTTTATTTTTTGGTAAAAGACCTTATCCAGAGTTGATGCAATTTACTTTAGTTTCGGACATTGGGGTATCTATCGATAAGGACACCAATATCAATTACCGTTTCTCGCTGCCCAATAAAATTTTCGACTATATCCATGCAGGCATCCCTGTTTTGGTTTCAGATTTACCCGAAGTAAAAAGAGTGGTTAAAACGTATGATGTAGGGTTGGTTATTGATTCACATGATCCAAAAGAAATTGCTCGTAAGTTGAAAATGATTCTGGAAGATGAGGACCTATCCGAGCGATTTAAAAAGAATACTAAAATTGCCGCCGCGACGTTGACTTGGGCAAATGAATGTAAAACACTAAAAGACATCTATTCGTGAATCAACCTTTTCACATAATCGCATTTGATGTTCCTTATCCACCCAACTACGGTGGAATCGTTGATGTGTTCTATAAATTAAAGCATCTACATGCGGCTGGTGGAAAAATCATTTATCACTGTTTTTATTATGCTGGACACAATCCGCCAACTGAATTGCTGGAACAATATTGTCACGAAATCTATTACTACCCGCGTAAAAAAAATTCCCCTCAATTCTTTTTTTCTAGGTTACCCTACGTAGTTTTGAGCAGAACAAACAAAGATTTACTCAACAGACTATTATCCGACAATCTGCCGATTCTTTTTGACGGCATCCAAACCTGTGCTTATCTCAACCATCCTGAGATTCAAAAACGCGTTCGTATTTTTAGAGCGAATAATGTAGAGCATATATATTACGAAGGACTAGCGAAATGGGAAACAGGATTTCTTAAAAAACAATACCTCAAATTAGAAGCGCGACGTCTAGCAACATTTGAAAAAGAACTTAAAGGTGTAGATAGTATTTTATCGGTTGCAAAAATGGACATTCCTCATTTTTCGAAGTATGGAAAAACGCATCATATCCCTCCTTTTTTCAAGAGCGAGAACATCGCTGAAATCGACACTCAAAAAACAATTCAGCAAGTGTTATTTCAAGGTAATTTATCCGTGAAAGAAAATGAACACGCTGCGAAATTCATCATTGAAAAAATTGCACCTACAAGCCCGCATCAATTTGTGATTGCAGGTTTATCACCCTCAGCGCTGCTTATAGAAATGGCCCAACAAGTTAAGAATGTATCACTAATCGATTCGCCACCGCAAGCGGAAATGAGTCATTTAATTCTTAACTCGCATATTAACCTTTTATTGACATTTCAGCAAACTGGAATTAAACTAAAATTACTGCATGCGTTGGAAGCTGGACGCCATGTTGTGATCAATTCTTTTATGGATGACTCCGGGATTTTTAAAGAGCTCTGTCATGTGGCGGACGCACCAGAAGAAATCAATGGAGTTCTGAATGAATTAATGGATACCCCATTTACAACGGCTGATAAATTGAGCCGCGATGAAAAGTTTGCCGCCCATTACGACAACCATCGTAACGCTGAACGTATTCTTGAAATAATTGAAACTAATGCGACTTAATAAAGACATTCTTTGGTTCAGTAAAGAAACGTAAGGCTTCAAAACCACCTTCTCGGCCCACTCCTGAATTTTTAACTCCTCCAAAAGGTGTTCTTAAATCTCTGACCAACCAGGAATTTACCCAAACAATGCCACTGTGCAATTGATCAGCAACACGGTGAGCACGTGTTAAATGTTCTGTCCAAACAGTGGCAGACAAACCGTACTCAGTTGAGTTCGCCATTGCTAATACTTCTTCTTCAGTATCGAAAGGTGTTATTGTCACCACTGGTCCAAAAATTTCCTCTTGATTAGTGCGACAATCAAATGCTAGGCCTTCGATTACTGTTGGTCTTAAATAATAGCCATCTTTATACTCACCTTCTAAATGAACTTGAGTACCTCCCGTTAAAACACTACCTCCTTCTTCTTTGGCCAAATCTATATATGACATGACTTTCTCCAAGTGAGGTTTTGACACCAAGGCACCTAATTTTGCTTCTGGGTCCGTTGGGTAGGATACTTTTGTTTTGGATACTTTTTCAACGAATGCATCTCTAAATTTTTCATAAATCGGGCGCTCGATGAATATACGCGAACCACAGAGGCATATTTGGCCTTGGTTCGCAAATGAAGACCGCAAGGTTGTTGATAAAGCTTGTTTAAAGTCACAGTCTGCAAAAATGATATTCGGATTTTTCCCTCCCAATTCCAATGATAATTTCTTAAACATCGGAGCGGCGATTTTTGCAATTGTCTCCCCTGTTTTTGTTCCGCCAGTAAATGAGATGGCTTTGATTTTAGGATCTCTCGTCATGGCATCACCGACTTTATGTCCCAAACCATGCACGATATTTAAAACCCCTGCTGGCATGCCTGCTTCGATGCAGATTTCAGACAACATGAATGCGGTCATAGGGGTAATCTCAGAAGGTTTGGCAACAACACAGTTTCCAGCTGCTAGAGCTGGAGCAATTTTCCAAGTAAACAAATACAGCGGTAAATTCCAAGGTGAAATACAACCTACCACACCAATCGGTTTGCGCAACGTATAATTGATTCCTAAATTCTCCATATGATGCGATTCTGCTGCAAAATGCAAAATAGCTGTGGCAAAGAATTTAAAATTGCTAACTGCTCGAGGTATATCCACATGGGTCGCCAAAGAAACCGGCTTTCCATTATCTAACGATTCTGCTGCTGCAAATTCATCCATTCGAGCTTCAATCAAATCAGCCGCTTTAATCATGATATCAGATCGTTCTGACTTTGACATGCCTGACCAAGCAGGAAAAGCCGCTTCGGCTGCTGCCACTGCCGAGTCAATATCTGATTTTTCGGAGTCTGGGATTTGAGCATATACCCGACCACGTGAAGGGTCATAATTATCAATATAATTACCTGATTGCGGATTCACTAATTGACCACCGATATAATTCTTAATGTATTTCATGATTGACTGTGATTTGATGCTACAAAAATACAGATTAATATGGGATAAAAAATGGGGCAAAAAGGCACTGAACTAACAATTTTTTCAATGAACGTTCTAATCTCTCATAAATTCGTAACTTTGCCTTAGTT
>JAURQI010000109.1 GCA_030836155.1 Crocinitomix sp. | reverse complement strand
TACCAAAGAACCTTATATCGTTGGATCAGATGACGCTGCTCAAAAAGTGTCTTTGCTCGATTTAGGTGTTAAAAAGAATATTGTACGCTGCTTGGTTGAGCGTGGATGTCAGGTTAAAGTATTTCCGGTTGACTCAACATTAGCAGACTTAAAATCATTTAACCCCGACGGAATCATGTTGTCCAATGGCCCTGGTGATCCTTCGGCGATGCCAGATGTAATTGAGAATGTAGGAGAAATGGTGGAAAGTGGAATTCCAATTTTCGGTATTTGTTTAGGACATCAAGTACTTGCTTTGAGTCAGGGATTAAAGACTGAAAAGATGCACAATGGTCATCGTGGAATAAATCACCCGATAAAAAATTTAATCACTGGTAAAGGTGAGGTGACTTCACAGAATCACGGCTTTGTAGTTTCTAAGGAATCTGTTGAACAAAACGACAATATTACATTAACACATATTCACTTGAATGATGAATCTGTTGCGGGTATTCAGCTAAAAAACACAAAGGCGTTTTCAGTTCAATATCACCCCGAAGCATCTGCTGGACCACATGATTCAAGGTATTTATTTGATCAATTTATTGGCAACATGAACTAAATAGGGAGTTGTTTTCGATAACTTTCAAACTTAACCACTGATATTTGAATTATGAGTTATATTGCTAAAGTGCATGCCCGTCAAATCCTTGATTCTAGAGGAAACCCAACGGTAGAAGTAGAGGTTTATACTACGAATGGCGTTATGGGTAGAGCCGCGGTTCCTTCTGGAGCTTCAACTGGAATTCACGAAGCTGTTGAATTAAGGGATGGAGACGAAGGTTATTACGGCGGTAAAGGTGTATTAAAAGCTGTAAATAATGTCAATACAGTCCTCAATGAAGCATTGGAAGGACAATATGTTTTTGATCAAGCTGCACTAGACAATTATATGCGTTCTATTGATGGAACTGCAAATAAAAGCAAGCTTGGTGCAAATGCCATTCTCGGAGTTTCTTTAGCTTTAGCCAAGGCGGCAGCGCAGGAATCAGGAATGCCACTTTATCGATATGTTGGTGGAGTAGGCGCGAATACGTTACCTGTTCCAATGATGAACATCCTTAATGGAGGTTCTCATGCCGATAATAAAATCGATATTCAGGAGTTTATGGTCATGCCATTTGGAGCTCAGACTTTTAGTCAGGGTTTGCAAATGGGAACGGAAATTTTCCACGCACTAAAGACCGTATTAAAAAGTCAAGGGCACAGTACCAATGTAGGTGATGAAGGTGGTTTTGCACCAAACCTAGGATCAAATGAAGAGGCAATTGAGGTCGTTCTTCAGGCGATAGAAAAATCAGGGTATCGAGCTGGTGAAGACGTTCACATAGCATTAGATGCGGCTTCTTCCGAATTTTTTAAGGATGGCAGCTATAAGTTTGATTCTACAGGTGATGTGCGTTCTTCAGCAGAAATGGTTGAATTTTGGAAAACATGGACTTCGAAATATCCAATTGTTTCAATTGAAGATGGATTAGCAGAAGACGATTGGGAAGGATGGAAGCTTTTGACAGATGCCATTGGTGATAAGGTGCAAATTGTTGGTGATGATTTGTTTGTGACCAATACACAGCGATTGGCTCAAGGTATTCAAAATGGTATTGGAAATTCAATCTTGATTAAAGTGAATCAAATTGGTTCATTAACCGAAACGATTGATGCTGTAAATTTAGCAACAAGAAATAATTACACATCTGTTATGAGTCACCGCAGCGGCGAAACGGCAGATAGCACGATATCAGATTTGGCGGTAGCTTTGAATACAGGGCAAATTAAAACGGGATCAGCATCCCGTTCTGATCGTATCGCTAAGTATAACCAACTTCTTAGAATCGAGGAGGAATTAGGCCAAATGGCTTATTATCCAGGTAAGAATTTTAAGTTCTTGTAAAAAAATCAAGAACAATCAGACGTAACGGCTGTTTCAATTTGGAACAGCCGTTTTTTTATACCACAAAAATGGTATTCTGATCTTTTATGAATGATTCCTTTCCGGTTAAGAATTCTTAACACAAGCAAATTATTTATATTTGATCTACTTAAAGATTATGACTCGAAAATTATCTGAATATATGGTCAATCAGACCGGTGTCATCAAGCAAATTCTGGATACAGATGTTGCTGAACGACTCATGGAGTTTGGTTTTTTGCCAGGCACGATTTTCTCTGTCATAAGCCGGGCTCCTTTTAATGGGCCGGTTTGCATTCAAATCGAAAATAATAGAATTGCACTTCGACTAAAAGAAGCTGCATTTGTCTTGGTTGAATGAGTTCACAACCATCGATCAGAATAGCCTTAGTTGGAAATCCCAACATTGGAAAAACGACCTTGTTTAACAAGCTTTGTGGACTTAATCAGCGTACTGGAAATTATCCGGGTGTTACGGTAGATAAGAAGAAAGGCGCAGCAAATTATAAAGGTCAATCACTTGAGATAATTGACCTTCCAGGTATCAATAGTCTTTATCCTAAATCAAAGGATGAAGAACTGGTTGTAAAGTATTTGTTGGACACAAAGAATGAAGAATACCCTGACAAATTTGTAGTAGTAGTTTCAGCATTAAACCTCAAGCGAAACCTCTATTTATTGGATCAGGTTAAGGATCTAAATATCCCGATTGTATTGGCTGTTAACATGATCGATTTGGCGGAGAAACGCGGTATTTTTATTGATTTTGAAGCTTTGTCTAATCATTTTAACGTTCCCGTTCTGCCGATTTCAGCAAAGAAGAGTACAGGCATCGATCAATTAAAAGATCAATTATTAGAATCAGTTGAGGTTACAGAGCGAGCAGCTCACTATTTAGAAGAGGCGGAAAAAGATATGCTCAGTCGTTTCCGAGATATAGCTTTTGACAAAAATGATTATAAAGTTTTTCTGCGTTTAACTCAAAATTTGGATGAAAATCCTCAAGTGCAGCAGGCGAAAGATACATTCATACGCAAAGAAGAAGTTAACTTAAGAAAACTGCGAAAGAATGCGGCAATATTGCGCTATCGATTTGTCAATGAAGGTTTGAAAAAAGCGTTGACAATTGATAAATCAAAAGCAGTTGACTTAACGACTCGCGCTGATCGCTTATTGATGCATCCAATTTGGGGACAAGTCACATTTTTACTTGTTTTGTTAGCTGTTTTCCAAGCGATATTTTGGTTAGCTAGCTTCCCAATGGATTGGATTGATATTGGATTTGGATCATTAGCAGAATGGTCAGCAACGGCTTTGCCAGAAGGTTATTTATCTCAACTCATCACAGAAGGTCTCATCCCGGGTATAGGAGGTGTAGTCATATTTATTCCACAAATTGCTATTTTATTCTTTCTATTCTCCTTGTTAGAGGAGAGTGGCTATATGTCCCGGATTATCTTTTTGAATGACCGTGTCATGCAGAAGTTCGGCATGAGTGGAAAGAGCATTGTACCGATGATATCGGGGATGGCTTGTGCCATTCCAGCAATTATGGCTGCGCGGACCATTGAAAACAGCCGTGAGCGACTGATTACTATCCTAGTCACACCGTTGTTAACTTGTTCTGCAAGGATTCCTGTTTATGTGCTTGTCATTGCTTTGGTCATTCCAGATGATACCTATATCTGGATTTTTAATGCGCAGGGATTAGCCCTCATGGCCATGTACCTGCTCGGTGTCTTAATGACATTTATTGTCGCACTGGTTTTAAAGAGGATTCTCAAACCGGTTTATAAAAGCTACCTTTTATTGGAGTTACCAGAGTACCTCATACCTGACATGAAAAACGTATTGGTTCGTGTTTGGAATAATGTCAAGTCATTCATCTGGAATGCGGGTAAAATCATAGTGGCAACGGCCATCATTCTTTTCGTCTTAGCAACAAATGGAGGAGAAGAATTTCAGCAAGCAGAGGTTTATGTCCAAGAAAATCATGCCACATTAAGTACGGAAGAACAGGCTGTTTTTCTGTCATCTTATCAAATTGAAAAATCCTATTTAGGTCAAATTGGAAAAACGATTGAGCCGGCTATTGAGCCCTTAGGATACGATTGGAAAATCGGCATTTCTTTAGTGACTTCTTTAGCCGCTAGAGAGGTTTTTGTTGGTACGATGTCCATTATTTATGCGATTGATTCGGAAGAAACAATGACGATACGTGACCGATTGAAAAAAGAGGTAAATCCATCCACAGGAATGCCGGTGTTTGGTTTAGCAACCAGCGTCTCTCTCTTAATCTTTTATGCTTTTGCTTTGCAATGTATGAGTACCGTTGCTGTCACTTATAAAGAAACCAAGTCTTTCAAATGGACCGCTATTCAATTTGGATATATGACCGCTTTGGCCTATTTTGGAGCATTAATAGCCTATCAAATATTGAGTTGATGGATACACAAGAAATTATCGTATATCTCTTATTTACCGCTGCTATCTTTTGGTTGGGGATGAGATTCTACAAGACTTATTCTTTGAAAAAAGCCAAGAGTGCTGAAAGCAATAAAGTCTGCGGTAGTGATAGTTGTGGCTGCAATGGATAGTGTTTTGACTATTTGCGAACAAGCATCCACAAAATAGACACACCGAGCGCAACGCTAATCAGGATATTAAAAATCCCCCAATAGAATAATCCATTTTGAAACAATTTTACGGTCTCGAGACTAAAAGTAGAAAACGTCGAAAATCCACCGCAAAAACCAATGACAATTAAGTATTTGATCCATTCGTTTTCAATCAAACGATCTCTAAATATATAAAGCGTAATACCGAGAATCAAGCAAGCTAAAGTGTTTGCAATGAGCGTTCCGATCGGGAATTTA
>JAURQI010000108.1 GCA_030836155.1 Crocinitomix sp. | reverse complement strand
TCGGCCCCCGTATCTACCCCTACGTTCATATTCGAGTACGAGAAATAGGCAATAAAAATAGCACTTGTAAAAACATCAACCATACTCCATTTGGCAAGGTTCCGTATGACTTTGTAAATGCGAACACTACTCTCTTTCTGTGGAGAAAGCAGAACAATGATAGAGGTGATAAACTTTAAAATTGGAAAAACGATGGATACCAATACTAGAATAATCGCAATCATGAAGTTACCTCCCGTATAAAGCATTTTAATCAGCTCCGCCACGGATTTATTTTGATAGAGATAATACGTACGTCCATCAAAAACTTGTTCATAATCATAGTCAAACGAACCCATCCCCAGCGAACCGATATAATCCATCTCATCAAAATTGAGATGAATTGGAACTTCAAATGCTAAGTCCTTATTATAAGCCATCAACTCCAAGAAAGGAGTCTGCAGCGCCAAAAACAATAGGGACATGGAACAAAAAATGGTCACCAGACCAAATACCTGATAGTTTTGCTGTTTTTCCTTATAAACCAATATGTTGAGAAAGACGTAAACCAACATGACGCTGGCCAAGAGCGCTGAATATAAAATGGCATCGTCATATTCTGCGGAAGCCTCTAATTCTAGCTTTTGCCAAAGTTCTACTTTTTCTTCTCCAATAGAATTACCGGGTACCCACTCCCAAGCACTCATGAGTCTTTTCTCGAAGTTCAAAGCCATGGCAATCTCTTCTTTCTTTTCCCTATACTCGTTGAGTTCTTGAGTGATGACGAACGAAAAGGCTATGATATAAAAAAAGAACAAGATGGTTGAAATCCAAAGTAATCCAAACTTCTTCATGCGATCAATTATAAGTCAACAATTTGAATTTGGTTCGCTTGTGCAAATGCATTTTGTGTAGAATCAATTTTTGCGAAAAACACCAGTTCCTTTGATGCAAAGGATTCGTCATAATCATTGATGTGGTAGATTTCTTCAGCCGTTCGTTCTTCTTGCTCTTTTTCTAGTGATGGTAAAATCTCCTCAAACCCCGTATTCAATTCATCTTGATAAAAAGCTAAAAGGCTGACCAATGCGGCTTTGAAGTCTTCTCCTCCTTCATAAGGCTCTAATTGCTTAAGGTCTGATAGTTTGATGTCAATTTCAAATTTCGTATTCTCTAGGTTTTGTCCAACCGTGAGCGGATCTGAAAGAAATAACTCGTTGATTTGATCATAAACCCCTTGTTGAATCAACGATAACTCATCATTGTACTCCACAGCACTGACCCGTGTTTCGTTCAATTCATATTCAATAATACTGCTAGAATCACTTGTATCATCATTTTCAGAATTGTTGGACGGTTCTGGTCCAGCACAAGCAAAGAGGACGCCACCAAAAAGCAATGCCCAAGTATGGGGTTTAAACATCTTAATCGTTTTTAATTTGGGTGAAAACCGTTTGTCGATTTCCTTCCAAATCTAAAATTACGAAAAAATATGTTCCACGCTCCATTTCCGGCAAATCGATTATCGGCGCTACGGGCAAGGATAGGATTTTTCGTCCACTAATATCCCATACTTCCACGGTTCCACTTTCGACTCCTTCAACATTAATTTGATTCTTAAAAGGATTGGGATACAGTGATATAAAGCCGTTCTCTTCAACCTCCTCTGTAGACACTAAAGCGAAGTCTGTAACTGAAAAATTATCAACACCACCTTCGGTCACATTCTCGGTTTCCACATAATCACTGAGCATAAACAAAACTTGCATATTTTCAGTTAATTCATAATCAGAAACGTCAATCGAATTGGCATTCCACTGACCCATCGGTAAACCGCCATTATAATGCTGATCAATTAAAATAAAATCACCTAAACCATTTAACAAATAAACCTGTAATGTATCATCTGGCGGAGCTCCATATCTGCAAAAGAACCAAGAACTGTAGTTAATGTGTGGATTCGAATAAGTGGTTAAATCAAAAACAGGTGAAATCAATAAAACTTCGCCATCGTTAACCTCTTCCGTATTCGAGATATTCGTTCCGTTGCCCGTCATGTAAGCATAATCACCACAATCAAAACTGATATCATTAAAAGGGTTCTGCGCCGTTCCATCACCACCAGCTACACCAACTGGCACTTCACGCTCCCAATGCCCCCGAGCGGCCGTTCCACTGGCACTCCAACCAAAATCAAATGTAAAATCGTCTGCAATACCTTGATCGATATAGGCAACAATCTCAATAATTTCATCCGTAATCATGGTGTCGACATAACAGGTTGTGTTATATCCCCACTTTCCAGCATAAAACTTGTAATTATCTTGGTAATAAAGTGGAATCTCAACTTCTCCATCCACATTAGTCGTACCCTCATGATCAATATAAGTATGTTCCATTAAAACACTTGCGCCCTCCACAGGGTCAAGCGTGGCAGCGTCTAGCACACGAACAGTGATTGAGAATTCAGGTATTTTTTCAAGTACAACATCTTGTGTTGTAATCTCGCCATTGGTCAAATCAACCGAAATAGTTTGCGGATAATACAACACCTTGAAATAGGTCACATCTGCCGTTCCTTCTGCTTCCGTTCCAATCGCATAGTCACCAATAATATTCGACTCATCTTCAATCGTTGTACCGTCAAAAGTAACGGCTACACTATTCAGGGCCATACCTGTTCCTAGCTCGGTAATATTACCTTCTAAATAACTACCAGGATGCTCGTTAGGGTCTAAAATAAACAACCCTTCTTCTCTATCCGTTGCTGCAATCAAACCTGACTCAAAATAAGGATATAATCCCCAGCAACCTTCTGTAGTTGGAGCATCTAATGGTGATGTATCGAAGTTTCCGACCTCGACCATATTGTGCGGATGCCTAATATCATGAATCACGACGCCGTCGGTATAATAAGATGTATACAGGTAATTCCCTTTTACATGGGCGTTATGCGGAACGATATCGTTACCCGGGGAGGATTGAATTTTGTCCACCTGAGTAATGCTCGCTGGATTCGACACATCAAAAGCACCGAGATATCCTCCTGGGACTTCATCAGTAGTAAACATAAAATTACCATCCGTAGAACCCCATATATTATGCGCAAAATTGGTCGGCGTATATGCCGTTCCGATCATAGTCGGGTCTGATTTATCCGTTAAATCTACAACACTAAAAAATCCTTCATAAATATGAGCAAAATAGCCGGTATCATTATCAACATAACCGTCATGCACATACCAATTATCGAACTCACCAACCTCTATCGGATTAAGTGGGTCAGTAGCCACATCTAGTATTATGACACCACTATTCCCGCGATTTGCACCGAAAATATAAATGTATCCATCTTCATAATAAAGGTTATGCGCTGACATCCATTC
Source organism: Crocinitomix sp. (assembly GCA_030836155.1). Lineage (GTDB taxonomy): Bacteria > Bacteroidota > Bacteroidia > Flavobacteriales_D > Crocinitomicaceae > Crocinitomix. The sequence continues at coordinate 57,281 of JAURQI010000108.1, read as the reverse complement.
TCCTCCATCAGGTCCAGTATAAATTGAAACAGGAAGGTCAGTACTTTCTGGTAAAGGTGATAAATCAATAATCATCAAACCTTGAAGTGCTTCGGTAGTGACATAAGCATAATCACCATGTACTTTTAGATCCCGCCAAATAGAATTTAAACCATCTACCCAAAATACTTCGTCTGGAGCAGCTGGATCAGAAATATCTACCACAGAGACACCATCCATAGCGCCAACTAGGACATACTCTATACCTGTTTCATCTTCATAGCCCCAAACATCGTTCAATCCGGTGCTGTGCATTTCGGGGATATCCAAAAAACCTACCTCTGTGATATTCAACTGAGCATAAGCCCCATTCATAACGCAGATCATCAATAGCAAACTTAATTGCGCTAACCTTTTAACCATAGTATAAATTTAGCCATATTTTCCGTCATTGTCGTCCTGAATTGGCACGAAATAGAGCATAGCGGCTGTTCTTATATATAGAAATGACGAATAAAGTAAATGCGTTGGCTAAAATCAATGTACACTTAGATCCTAATTAATTTAAAAGAGGAGATGCGATCATTCCACCAATCTTGCGAATCATTTACTGTCCAGCTATTTTGAATGACTCGTGTTGATCCGCCAAAAAAAGCATGTTCATAAACAATTAAAAGATAGCCGGCTGGAACCGTGATAGATGATATTTCATCATTCCAACCTAAGGGCAATTCAGCCAATTCTCCAGAAACATAGTTTAGCGCGATTCCACTATAATTGGCATGTCTAAAAAACTGAACTGCTGGTTGTCCGCATCCGTTATTATTTCCCCAACCACCTTGATTTGCATGACTTTCTTGTACCCAACCATTCATATAATCCACATAACTTGCACCAATATAAAACTTTGTATTTGTACCATAATCCGAGATCGAATGAAGCGTTGAATGGTGATATTGGAATTCAGCCAAGGTCTTGAAACTACCATCTTCAATCTCCTCAATTTGATCATCAAAACCATAATCAATATCCCATGTCTCGTTGAATTTATCATCCTTAATACCGTCCAATTGGTCATCCAGATCATAATAGAATCGTGCAAAAAAGTCAAACCCACCTTTATCAATGCGATCCAGCGAACCATCCATATTATAATCCAGCTCAAACAAGGTATTAAATGATCCGTCTCGAACTTCCTCTAATCTGCCATCAAAGTCATACTCAAATCTCAAAACAGTGCTATAATCGACGCGAAAACGTTCTAATCTGCCATCATCATCTAATTCGACTTGAAAAGGACCTTGTATATGACCTTGTGCTTGCCCCCATTCATTAATCAAAAATGTATGCCCTTGATAATTTAAGCGTAACATCTGAATCTGACCTTCTCCTGACATATATAATCCATCCAAGGGCTGTAAGTCAATCTGATTAGAGAAATCATAATAAACCCAATCAATTCTGCCTTGATGAGTTAAATTAACAGCCGTAGGCTCGTTCGCAAAGCTCCAGCTTATTGATAAAATACTGAGAATAAAAAATTGTAAAAATCGTTTCATACACCTTGTTTAGACAAAGGTGTTTCAAAAGATGTTCCAAATGTACTTAAACGTTTAAATAGGAGAATACAGAACGATTATGTATTCTTTATTTTCTCCCAAGTCGTATACATCGATTCTTGTTTTGGGCGATTGGGTTCAATTTCTTGTAGCGGCTCCACCTCTTTTAAAGTAGATTGGCATTCTGATGGCAATTGTTGATAGAGCGCCGTGCCTTTTGATTTCCAAGCAATCATTTCGTCTGATACTTTTTTAATAATTTTTGCTGGATTCCCAACGGCTAGACTGCGCTTTGGTATGTTCATTTTAGCCGGTACAAAGCATAGCGCCCCAATTATACATTCTTCCTCGATCACTGCATCATCCATTACCACAGCGTTCATCCCGATTAATGTGTTCTTACCTATCGTTCCGCCATGAATAATGGCCCCGTGCCCGATATGCGCACCTTCTTTTAGTCGCACTGTGGTTCCTGGAAACATGTGAATCGTGCAGTTTTCCTGAACATTGCACCCATCTTCAATAATGATCTGACCCCAGTCACCTCTTAATGCAGCGCTTGGTCCGATATAAACATTTTTACCGATAATAACATTACCCGTAACAGTGGCTTGCGGATGAACAAATGCAGAAGGATGAACAACCGGTATGAATCCATTAAATTCGAAAATCATCTTTTAACTTAATTGGTAAAGTCCTAAAGATAGGACTTAGATTGGATTCTCAGAAATTATCCTGAAATGTCTTTGGTATCCAAATGATGAATAGAACGTTTCACTCCTAAATAGAAATACGTTATTCCAATCATCATAAGAATGTGACTCAAATCGTTTTTATCAAACCATTGATGAAGGTTTATCTTCATGAGAAAAATGAATGCAGACGGAGTCAGAATTAGAACACCAAAGACAAAATACTTAAATTCAGGTCCGATCTTTTTTGCATAACTGTTCCCCAATACACCAGCTGTCATGATGACACCAAATATGGTATTAAAAGCAATCGGTAAAAAAGGTAAACCTGGTTTTTCCTCTAAATTACCATAAGTAAACACTAGTCCGAATACAACATAAACAATGACTAATTTCCAAAATGATATGATTTTAAATAGATCAATTCGTTTTAGGCTTGGATTAGCCGCTATCATTCCTTGCTCAAGACAGATTATGGCAATTGGAGCCGAAAGCCAAGAAGGTAATTTACCGTATACATCGCAGTAATTAAAAAAGGTATGACCAAGACCTCCAACAAAAGCACCTAAGCCAAAGAGCATAAAAAACCAAATCCAATAAGTTCTACACGGGTGATCTTTTTTAAGTCGAATCAACATGATCCCGAGGCATACGCTCAATACTCCCAAAATAGTATCTGTTACAAACGCCATAGGCTCCACCAAATCCAATCCGAACAATTGGAAATGGATCTTTTCAAAATCCGCTCCTATCATAGTCTCATTGCTAAGGAAAAATGATTATTTCCCCTTGTAAACACCCATTTTACAGAACTTATCGATACGCTTTTCAGTACGTTTTTGAGGATCCATTTCTGATAACTTAGTCAAATGTTTTTGAATCGTTTTTTTAACGTTTTCAAAAGTCTCTTCTCTAAATCGATGTGCTCCGCCAATCGGTTCTTTAATGATCTCGTCGACAATTTTTAAACCTTTCATGTCCGTTGAAGTTAACTTCAGTGCTTCAGCGGCTTGCTCTTTATAATCCCAACTTCTCCATAGAATAGTAGAACAGTTTTCAGGAGAGATAACAGAATACCACGAATTCTCTAACATGATCACCTTATCACCTACTCCAATACCTAAAGCTCCCCCAGAAGCACCTTCTCCAATGATAATACATATCACTGGTACTTTTAGGCTCATCATTTCGTAGATATTACGAGCTATGGCTTCACCTTGTCCTCTTTCTTCTGCTTCTAAACCTGGAAATGCACCCGGTGTATCAATCAAAGTAACAATGGGTTTATTGAATTTCTCGGCTAATTTAAATAGGCGTAATGCTTTTCGATAACCTTCAGGATTTGGCATTCCGAAATTGCGATACTGTCTTAATTTTGTATTTGTCCCTTTTTGCTGACCAACAAACAACACTGTTTCTCCGTCAATTTTGCCAAAACCACCAACCATTGCCTTATCATCTTTGATGTTGCGATCGCCGTGAAGCTCAACAAAATCACCGCCTGTTAGAGCCTGAATATAATCCAAAGTATAAGGTCTGTCTGGATGTCTTGACAATTGAACGCGTTGCCAAGGGGAAAGATTCTTAAAAATATCTTCTCTGGTATTTTTCAGCTTCTTCTCTAGATCTTTGATCATTTTTGAGCTGCTTACACCACTATTCTCTTCAATTTCTCTTGCTTTAACAATCTCTTCTTCGATTACACTTATCGGTTCTTCGAATGGTAGATAATTTGCCATGTTTTTATTTTTATCGGGACAAAATTTGTCCGTTTTATATATTCACTTTGAAACGAGGTGCCAAATTTAATGTTTTTTTGCTCGCAGCCTCTATTCGACTTTATTTATCTATTCTTTTATAAACTTTTTGGTATACGTATTATGAGATGTTAAAACGTATAAAATATAAGTCCCCCTTGCTAATACGCTTATATCTATCTTGTTATTTGGCTGGGTCTCTTGCCAGATTAATTTACCTGTTTGATCCCATATTTCAATTTTTGATATTTCTGTTAGACCGTCAACGTTCACCTGCAAAATTGACTGGCAAGGATTTGGAAAAATCGATAAATTAAGCTCAAAGTCAGGATCAGTTGAACTAAACGGCAAGTCCATAAACAATATTTGCCCCGAATGGGAAACGGCTATACCACGACTGTCATTAAAATCAATGGCCATGATATGCTCGTCTGTATCGGTCGTAGAAACCGTCCATGTAGTCCCACCATCTGCTGTGCCAACTATCGTTCCATCAAAACCGCAAGCAAATCCGTAATTTTCTGTCACAAATGAAATACCTTGCAGTGAGACCTCTGTCCCACTTTCTTGTGCCGTCCAGTTGAGCCCTCCATCTTCTGTTTTATAGATATACCCAATATCACCACAAACCCATCCAGTATTAAATCCTTCAAAATGCATTTCTTGTAACTGATACATGGCGTGTTCTGCTTCAAAACCTTCAATATCTGTCCATGTTAATCCGCCATCCACTGTTCGTTGGAAATAATTAAATCCACAAATAAATCCAACCGACTCATCGATAAAATAAATATCATTGATGCTGCCCCCAACTGTTCCTGTCGCTTCTATGTCCAACCACGTCGCTCCGCCATCTTCAGTTTTTAAAATAGTGCCTGCATCACCTCCGATCCATCCGTCTGTTTCATTTAAAAAATAAATATCTCTGAGATGTACGTCTGTTGGCACGTCGACAGTGACCCATTCATCAGTACCGTTATCCGTAATTAAAACGGCCTCGTTAGCAATAGCAAAACTCACTTCCCCATCAGGCGATGCAAGGCTCCTAAATGATTGACTAGTATAACCCGAATATTCTTCCGTCCAAGTCTCCCCATTATCAGTAGAGCGCTTCATATTTAAACCTGTACCGCTATGTAATGAACTCGACGCAATCCATGTCGATTCGTTTAATGGAATTACATCCTGAATCGTTTGGCCAGGTGTAAAGGTCTTCATTGTATTCCAGTCCTGCGCATGAGCAGTTAGCAATAAACTCACGGTTCCGAGTAAACAAATTCTTTTTAAAATCATTATAATCTTTGTAGGTTTCAAAGCTCAAGTTAATTATTATTGTGGAAATTGGATTTCATTTAAAGACAATTTCCAGTTCAATACAAGAACAAGAAAAGAGAAGATGGTCGTTTTTCCGGGTTGTAAAATAAATATTGGTCTAACACTTGTGGACAGGCGTCCTGATGGCTATCATAACCTTGAAAGCGTCTTCTACCCGCTTAACTTAACTGATATTCTAGAAGTGGTGCCTCATGATCATTTCGCTATACACACTAGTGGTCTGCCCATCAAAGGTGATCACTCCGATAATCTTGTGGTAAAAGCTTTTTATGATTTGCAAGATGACTTTGACCTCCCTCCTGTCAAAATTCACTTACATAAAGTTGTGCCAATGGGCGCTGGACTTGGTGGCGGATCTGCGGATGGAGCAGCGATGTTGGTTCTTTTAAATAACTTGTTTGATCTGAATATTTCGAATAAAGAGTTGGAGCGACGTGCAGATAAATTGGGCAGCGACTGTGCCTTTTTCATTAAGAATAAAGCTGCGCACATCACCGGAAAAGGAGAACATGTCCAACCCATTTCATTTGATCTCAGTGAATATTTTATTCAATTAATCAATCCGGGAATTCACATTAGCACAGCTGAAGCCTTTGGAGGCATTCAGCCGGGCAAAAGGTTTTTTGATCTGAATTGGATATTAAATCATGAACCTGCTCTTTGGCTCCCTAAAGTTTTTAATGATTTTGAGGATACTGTTTTAGATGGAAATCCTGAAATCGATGAGATAAAACAAAAGCTTATCGAACAAGGTGCTTTATATGTTTCAATGACCGGAACAGGTTCTAGTGTTTACGGAATTTTCAATAAGAAACCGAACCCGTTAAATGTCGGTTATTTCGAATGGATCAACTCACTATAAATGGCCGATTTACTTAAGAATTTATATACAGAACAATGGATTAATCAATTGGGGAATGCTATAGCGGCTTCCTATTCTAGTTTTAATACCAATGACTTTCAATCAACAGTCATTCACAAAGATTGGGCAGATATACCCCTAAAAATGCGAACCCGGCATATCACGGAATGTATTCATGAAAAATTGGCATTAACCTACCCTGAACAAATCGAAGTGCTCCTTGATATAGCACCACAATTCCAAGGTTTAACAGCTCTCGTATTCCCTACTTTTGTAGAATTGTATGGTTTAAATCATTATCGCATTTCTTTAGACGCACTTTTGATTTTTACGCAATATTCTACTGCCGAATTTGCGATCCGTCCATTTATTGTTAAATATTCCGAGACCATAAAAGAGATGGTAAAATGGACGTCTCATGAAAACAAACACATTCGCAGATTAGCCAGTGAAGGTTGTCGTCCCCTATTACCTTGGGCAATGAAATTGAAGGAATTTGAAAAGGACCCTTCTCCTATTCTGCCTATCCTAGAAAATCTAAGAAATGATCCTGAAGATTATGTCTACAGGAGTGTGGCAAACAACTTAAACGACATCTCAAAAAACCATCCTGACTTAGTCTTGAAACTTTGTAAAAAATGGATAAATGAAAGTAGAACTACTCGCTGGGTTTGTAAGCACGCCCTAAGGACTCTCCTAAAAAAAGGAAATCAAGAAGCGATGGAACTCTTTGGTTTTGGCGCTATCAAATCAATCGAAGTAACTGATTTTACTGTTGATCGAGACAGCTATGATATTGGTGATCATGGGTATTTCTCTTTTAATATCCTTAATCACGGTATCGCTGGCAAATTTCGGGTAGAATACGCCATTGGCTATGTCAAAAAATCGGGTAGTGTCAATAAAAAAGTATTTCAGATAAAAGAAACAAGGTTAGAAAGCGGCGAAGTCCATGCTGTTAAGAAAAAAATAGACTTTAAAGACCTCTCTACGCGGAAGCATTATCCTGGGCTGCATTACTTAGGGATCATCATCAACGGTTATGAGGTCAAACGCCTTTCATTCGGACTAAAACAACCAGCATTTGACGCCTAGTTCTAAGTCATTTTCTTTTAAAAATGTACGGATATTGCGGCGCAAGTTAACCTCTTTGGGCCATGCGGTTAAAATGGACTTCTTTCCTTTCATTACAGACGATAACGGAAGAATCTTCTTTCCCATCAAACCATTAACATAGTCCGCAGCATTAACATCAAACCATTGAAAAGGAACTTCATTTTTGGTTAAGATTTTTGCCACAAGTTTTCCCTTTTTACCTGCACCAAGCAATTGAACTGGCTCATCACGTTTTAGCTCATATTCTATAAAACACTTTGTTTTTAGCTCAAAAAAAGAGGCTTGTTGATAGGCGTTATCATTGCGCGAAGTGCGATCCGGATGCTCTCTCCATTCATGTGTGATTTCTGGACTGGTGATAACCTTATACCCTTTATCATACCATCGTAATGTCATATCATAATCCTCTGGATAGGCTAATGTATCGAGGCAGATATCATCCTCAAAACAAGAGCGATCAACAAGCCAATTCGGACTAGCAATAACGCATTCTCTGTAAACCTGAGCCCAATGGTCACCATAATCAACCCTTTCGTTTAACCAATTTTCATAGTCGAGATAACCTTGACTAATCGGTTTAGACGAAAAATACTTGACTTTCCCTGTGACAATGGTTTTACCAGGCTTGAAAGCACTTTCTAATATTTGCAATTTGTTTGCAGGCATCCGATCATCAGCATCCATGCGTGTTATGAGTTGACCACTACTTTTGTTAAAAGCAACCGTTAAAGCAGGAATTATACCTTTCTCTTTGTTCTTGAATGGCTTTATGCGCCGATCATTTGCTGCATAGGCTTTTATCACACCTAACGAATCATCTGTCGAGAAATCATCAACTGCCAAGAGTTCCCAATTACCGTAGGTTTGCATCAATATAGTCTCCAGACATTCCGCCAAAAAAGGAGCTGCATTATACACCGGCATGATGATGGATACTTTTTTACGCATAATCTATTTTGAAAAAGCAAATTAATTCAATTTCGAATATAAGCTGAATAATGCATAACTTTAGATGTATGTTTCGGGTATTTCAAAAGACTTTATTGTTTACATCACTCCTGCTCATCCTTGGGGCTTGTCAACTGTTCCGCTCAGGCCCGCCAGAAGTTAAGCTAAACTTAAGTCGGAAATATTTAACTGAAATTCCTGACTATGTTTTTAACATGACCGAACTAACAGAGCTCAACCTCCACAATAATAAACTAACGAGCATTCCACCTGAAATCAAGAACCTCAAGAACTTAAAAAAACTCATACTCAGTCGTAATGAAATTGACTCGCTTCCCGATGAAATTGGACTTCTACCAAATTTAGAAGTACTATCACTTAAAGCTAACAAAATCAAATCATTACCTCCCAGCATTGGATTGTTAAAAAACCTTGAATTGTTACGACTGAATTTTAATCTTCTGACAACCATACCGCCTGAGTTATGTGAACTAGATTCCTTATCCCATCTCTACCTGCAGTATAACGACATTACCCATTTGCCTGAAGAATTTGGACAGTTAGAAGGCTTAATAGAACTCTTCATTGGATGGAATGATATCCGAGAATTACCCAAATCATTCTATCAATTGCCTCATTTAAACACATTAGACATGGCATACGCTGGAGGAAATATAAAGATCGAGTATCCGATTTGTTTAATGCAAAGTATCGAAACCCTCTATATCGACAGGAATACTTTAAACTTTGCGCCTAGATGTCTAGAAGTTAGAGCAAATGGCGTTCGTTTTAATTTGATCTTGCGCTAATCTTCCCATTAGGTATATACCAAGTGTTTAACATTTGAAAAAATGCCTATATTGTTAATCAAAAATTCTAATAGACTATGACAACAAAAAAGGTAGGATCAGACATTGAAATCGCACAAGCTGCCGTATTGCAGCATATTTCAAAGATTGCATCAAAGCTCAATATCTCAGAAGATGATTTGGAGATGTATGGCAAGTACAAAGCCAAATTACCCATTTCTTTAATTGATAGAAGTAAAGTCAATTCAAACAATTTGGTATTGGTTACGGCTTTAACACCTACCCCTGCCGGTGAGGGTAAAACCACAACGTCTATTGGATTAACCGAAGGTTTGAACAAAATTGGTAAACAAACTACTGTTGTACTTCGCGAACCTTCTCTAGGACCTGTATTTGGTATCAAAGGAGGTGCTGCTGGTGGTGGTTATTCTCAGGTAGTTCCTATGGAGGATATCAACCTTCACTTTACTGGAGATTTCTCAGCAGTAGAAAAAGCGAATAATTTGCTTTCTGCGTTGATTGATAATAATATTCAGAGTAAAACAAGAAGCGTAGGTCTTGATCCTCGAACAATTGCATGGAAACGGGTAATGGATATGAATGATCGTGCATTGCGCGATATCGTAATAGGTTTAGGCGGAACAGGAAATGGAATTCCAAGAGAAGATGGTTTCAATATTACTCCCGCGTCTGAGGTGATGGCAATTCTTTGTATGGCAGAAGATTTTGAAGATCTCAAACGCAGACTGGGTAGTATTTATATCGGATTAACGTTGGATAAAAAACCAATTTATGCGCGTGATTTGAATGCTGAAAATGCAATGGCTATTCTATTAAAGGATGCGATCAATCCTAACTTGGTTCAAACTTTAGAAGGTAACCCTGCAATTATTCATGGTGGACCATTTGCGAATATTGCACAAGGTACAAATACCATTATTGCAACGAAAATGGGCTTATCTTTATCAGACTATGTCGTTACTGAAGCAGGTTTTGGTGCAGATTTAGGTGCTGAAAAATTCTTGGATATTAAATGTGTTTCTGGCGGCTTAAAACCAAAAGCGACTGTTTTAGTTGCTACAATTCGAGCTTTACGTCATCACGGTGGCGCTCCAAAAGAAGAATATAACACACCAAGTGTTGAAAGAGTCTCAGCTGGTATAGAGAACTTGGAGAAACATATTGAAAATATGCAGAAATTCGGATTAAATCCGGTTGTTGCTATTAACGCATTTCCAACTGATACTCCAGAGGAGGTGGCATTAATTAAAGAACGATGTCAAGCAAAAGGAGTTACTGCTGTCGTAGCCAATGGTTGGGCAGATGGCGGAAATGGTATGACTGATCTTGCTGAAGCTGTTGTTGATGTTGTTGAAAACGGAAATAATGAATTCAGAGCGCTTTATGATTGGAATACACCAGTGAAAGAGAAGATTGAAACCATTGCTCGTGAAATCTACGGTGCTGATGGTGTTGAATACTCAAAAAAGGCATTAACAGACCTAAAGAAAATTGAAGATTTAGGTCTAAATAAGTTACCGATCTGTATGGCAAAAACGCAGAAGTCATTTTCTGATAATGACAAACTGTTAGGGCGTCCAACTGGTTTTTCTGTGAATGTTCGAGAATTTGAATTTGCGGCGGGAGCAGGATTTATTATTCCGATTTTGGGTGTAATGATGAGAATGCCTGGATTACCTGCAGTGCCAGCATCAGAAGGCATGTCAATTGATAATAATGGAAAAATTTCAGGACTCTCCTAAATGGGCGGTGTACTGAAATATGATGGAATAAAAATAGAAAAAGGGTCGGCTACGAAAGTAGTCGACCCTTTGACTGTCGAGCAGGCATTGGAGATTCAAATCAATGGTAAGGCATTTACGGTTGTTATGCAGACGCCGGGAGATGAAGAAGAATTAGCTACTGGCTTGCTATTTGCTGAAGATGTGATCGGCAAGAACACTGAAATTCAGCTAGAAACAACGGTCAATGAGAATGGTGAAATCGACCGTATCAATGCGTTGATTCCGGAAGATCAAATAGGTGATGGTTATCTGAGTTCTCGAAGTCTTTTGTCAGTTTCTTCTTGCGGTATTTGCGGAAAACAGTCTTTAGAAGATCTACCCCGACCTAAATCCTCGGATAAAGAAATTCAAACCTCTAAAACAGACGGACAGTATACGGTTGATGAATTATTGGAAATGCAAACTAAAATGGTTGAAGCACAAACTAACTTCAAAATGACAGGAGGTTGCCATGGTGTTGCTGCTTTCAATCAAGAAGGCGAATTACAAAGTATTCGTGAAGACATTGGACGACATAATGCCATGGATAAGGTTGTTGGTGATTTAATTCGACAAAACAAGCTCGGAAAGGCTAAAGTGATCATGTTTAGTGGTCGGGTTTCATACGAAATTGTGTCAAAAGCTTTCAGAGCTCGCATACCGCTGATTATGGCTGTTTCAGCACCATCTACTTTGGCCATAGACTTCGCTAAAGAATACGGCATCACACTTTTAGGTTTTGCACGTAATGGAAAACTAACGTGTTACGCATATTGTGATCGACTCACCATATAGAAGACATGCGTTTAATAGTTGTTTTCCTCCATCAATCTGCCTTCTCGAACCATATATCTTTAGTAAATTTGCAAGAATTAGATATTTTTCAATAATGAGATTAGTCGTTTTGTTCTTGTGTTTTGGGTTTGCATGTTGCTCTAGTCCGGTTGAAGAAGCTTCGGCTCCAAACGAACCTAAAATGGATAGCACAACCGTCGCAGAGATTAAGATCTTGAGCGACAGTGTTGAAATTGGCTTAAAAGAATTGGATAACCAAATCGAAAAGCTAGATAAAACCATCGACTCATTATTAATTGGGATATAAACAAATGAAGTATATTTTATTCTTGTTTTGCTTATTTTTCTTTGGACGTGATGCTCAGTCGCAGAATATGGAATCAATGGCTCTACCTACAGAAACAGACAGTGCAGTTGCAAACTTGTTTACTGCTGAATATATCGAACAGGTAACGAATAGAGCACAGACGATTCATGAAAAAGGCCTTGTTCAAATAGAGAAAATAAATGCACGAATCATCAGTATTGAAGATAAACTAAAAGCTGCGACAGACCGTGTTGACACCGCGCTGGAATTAGGAGACATAAGTGACCAAGAGGCCGAACGCAGAAGGAATCAAATCAAGCGAGCATATGAAGCCTTAAATAACTTAAAGCCGCTAATTGAAAAAGAACAAGAGAAGCTTAATCAACTCTTCAATCTATTAAACGGCTAAAACAAACCTACTTCCTGTATTAAGCTGTAATCGTTTTTGAACATCACCCAAACTTGTTTGTTTTATTGCAAATCACTGATTTTTTGCATCAAAAAATCAGTGCCCCTTTTCTTTTATCATAATCGGGAAAACGGAGTTAGATTTTTTCATACCTTCACAACTAAAAGCAGTTAAAATGGCAATACGAGTAGCAATTAATGGTTTCGGGAGAATAGGCAGGTACTTTACAAGAATGGCTTGTAAAAGTGAAGACATACAAATCGTGGCAATTAATGATTTAAGTGATAGCGCTACCCTAGCCCATTTGCTTAAATACGACTCTGTTCATGGTCGTTTTGATGGAACAATTGAAACGGAGGATAGAAATCTTATCCTCAACGGTCAGACCATTAGAATGTATAGCGAACGTAACCCCAGAGATTTGCCATGGGAAGCATTAAATATTGATGTGGTGTTGGAGTCTACCGGGATTTTTAGAACGGTGGAATTGGCACGTCAGCACCTTGAGGCAGGCGCAAAGAAAGTGATATTAAGTGCACCGCCTCGTTCTGAAGGAATTAAATCAGTGGTTTTAGGTGTTAACGAACATATATTGGACGGATCTGAAATAATCATTTCAAACGCATCCTGTACAACTAATTCTGCGGCACCGCTTGTTCATGTGATGAAGCAACTGGGAACAATCGAGAGCTGTTATATTACTACTGTGCACTCCTATACTTCTGATCAACGTTTACATGATGCTCCACATAAGGATTTAAGAAGAGCAAGGGCTGCAGCTGAATCTATTGTTCCGACAACAACCGGAGCAGCAAAGGCAATTACAAAAATATTCCCAGAATTAGATGGAAACATGGGAGGATGTGGTATTCGTGTTCCTGTGCCTGACGGATCCTTGACAGACATGACTTTTATTATGGATCATGAAATATCAACGGAAGAAATTAACGCAGCATTTAAAAAGGCTGCAGCGACGGATTTAAAAGGAATTCTAGATTATACAGAAGATCCGATTGTATCGAGAGATATATTGGGCTGCTCATACTCGGCTACGTTTGATGCCCTTCTGACAAGCGTTGTCGGTCGAATGATTAAAGTGGTTTCTTGGTATGATAATGAAGCGGGGTATTCTAATCGACTCGTTGACCTGATCAAGTACATTCAAAAATAGACATTGTTCTATTTCCTTTCTAAAATCATAAAAAATTCGCGACCTGATCGTGGCTTGATTGAATTCCTTGCCTTTTCTAGTAAGCGAATATGAAAATAAGGTTTAAAATAACCCAAATACTCTTCTTTGTTTCCACCAAAAGGTGGGCCCGATTCTAATGGGAAGTCAAATAGTAACCCAACTAATTTTCCACCAGGTCGAATTAATTCGCTCATTTTCTCCGCATATTTTGGTCGCATTGAGGGATGGATTGCGCAAAAGAAAGTTTGTTCAATAATAAGATCAAATTGATGCTCTTTTGAATCGAGTTTAAAGAAATCCTCAAAAAAAATCTGATCAGCGGGAAAATCTGGAAAACGTTTTTTAAAAGAATCGATCGCACCTTTAGCAATTTCTACAATTTTCACATTTTTAAAGCCTTGTTCCCATAAGTATTCTGCTTCATAAGCATTACCGCAACCCGGAACAAGAACGTTCAATTCATGATCCGTAATCTGATCAATATACTCTTTAATAGGCGTAGATACAGCACCGATATCCCAACCCGTTTGACCGTTTTCCCAACGATTTTCCCAAAATTCTTTTTCCATTAAACAAAGCTACCAAAAACTAATTTAAAATATTCCATATCATCGTCCGTCTGCGATTATGTAGAACATTAAAAACGAAATAAATGAAAACATCAATTTTTAAATCAATACTTGCCGGCCTGCTTTTAGGAGTTCTCTTTTTTGTAGCTTTTCAATTTGTGCTAATTGTACTTTTAATAGCTGCCATTTTCCGTCTATCAGGAATGGGTCGCTGGAAAAGGGAACATTGGAATAATAGACGTATGGCATTCGCCGAATCCGTCCGAAATATGAACGAAGATGAATACGAGCAATTTCGCTCAAAAGGACATCATCATGGCTACCGCCATCATTGTTAAACCTCAAAACACAATCGACATGAAACGAAAACATTTAATCATCACTGGAATTACAGCTATGCTCACATTTGGCGCGATAAGTGCTGCTGCTGTTCACTTTAAACACCATGCCAATCATGATCATATGAAAGAGCATTGTTGGGGAGCAACCGAACAGGTAGATATTGAAAATCAATAACAAAAAAAGAGGCGCCGATAAAGCGCCTCTTTTTTTTAAAACTAGCTAGAAGTTAGGCATTCTCTAGTTTTTCTGATACTTTTTTTAATTCTGATGAAGAGCGCTGTTTACGGGGAGGCATCAAAATTAATAACGCAACGATAATCACTAAGTTCTTCATGATATACTGTCCAATAATTGTAAACCTATAAGGCGCCTCTTTGAAAGATAGCTCAGGAAAGGCAAATAAAGGAACAAAAGTACATATCATATGAACCAGCGCAGCAATAACAAAGAAACGCTGTTGTTTTCCAACCATTAGTCCCAACCCTATTCCTACTTCCAGAATGGCTAAAGTCAAATAACCCATTCCTTCGGGTAATAAATGGAAAGTCATCGCATCTATGGTTTCAGTTGCTAAACTCTCCGCCGGACTTAATTCCGGAAAAAACTTTAGTGCTCCAAACCAGACGTAAATCAATCCAATCGAGATCGCTAATAATTTCAACTTTGTTTTCTTCGACATGCTCATAATCGGCACGTTTTTATTGTTCTGCAACTAAATGTGCATTGTAAAAATCCCACGCCTTATGCGCAACGTCTCTTCCTAATTCCAAACCAGCTACGTTATCAGCTTGAATATGATATCCGCCCATAACGCGCGATTGACCAGCCATTTCGGCAGCCTCTGTAAATGTTGGAAACTTTAACGTGATTGAATCACCATAGAAAGCTGGATCCGTTTCGGTTAATTCTCCTGCAAGAATGGTTGCCTCTGCTCCAAACTCATCTGAACCAGTAAATAATTTTAATGCTTCTGCACATCCACCGCTAATTGTACTGTGTCCTGATGTGTAACTTGGGAAAGGAGGACATAAGAATACTGCCGGTGAGTACGGTCGCCATTGTGACCCATCAATATCTCCGAATCCTTCTCCTTCACCTTTCCATCCGTAAATCGTTTCACCTTCATAAGCCTCGTGCACCAATTGATATGGTCTTGCAAAGTCGTAATACATTTTCGAATCCCAAGAAGCGATAAAGGCATCCATAGCCACCAACTCAACTAAGAAGTACATCTTAATGTCCTCATCCAATGTATGATTATCTCTTCTCGAAACGTGTTGAGCAAATTTCAACCAATGCCCTGCTTGTTGAACTGATTGTGGTCCATCACGCATAAACTCAACAAGCGCTTTATCGTAATCCGTCATCTCTTTTTGAATCTCGATTACCTCGACTAACTCTTCTTTAAGCTGCTCTGAGCCCATCATCGGTGGAGGTCCTGGTCTAAATTCAGAAGCCGAATCCAAAGCAATTGTCTCAACCATATACCAATGTGGTGTTAAACATTTTGGTGCGTAAGTTCCTCCCTCACCATCTGCAAAATATTTTGGTTGCCAACGGTTAATATCCGTATTCAAGTCAGGAGAGTTGATCGGCGCATAACCTGTGTAATCATAATAAGGCATGCCATCAGAACCTTCGTGCGAAGCGTATTGGTTTGAGCCATCATTACGACGTGCATCAATCACAGCTTTTGCAGCCATATACCCTACTCCTTCAGGAGTCGACATATCCATTGACTTGACTTCAGGATCGAATCCTAAATCTTTCATAATGTCTTTGAAATACATACTATCCGAATAGTAATACTCTACGCAGGCCGTATATGCTGCATAACTAATGGCTTTCTCTTTATTTTCTATTGTTTGCTCAGCTTCTGGTTGACGTTCTATTTCTGTAGCATAAACCGGAATCGCATTTGCATCATAACGTGTCCATGCATCAAACATACTTGTGCAGATTAGTCCTAAGTATCGAGATGTTACGGTTGGACGCGGTTTAAAACGATCCGTATCCATCGCCGTCCCTTGTAAGGCAGCCTCTCCCCAGATATAAGCAACATTTTCTGTTCCTCTTTTCTCCTCTTCCTGTACAGGCTCGTTAGACGTTGTATAGTCATTGTTTGACTCTTCTGAACTACCACATCCTGTGATCAATAGAAGACTCAACGCCCATAAACTGATTTGTTTTAATTTCATTTGTGTAAATTTGGTTTTATCAAAGGATGAAGCTAGCTAATATTTTGCTGCCTATTTCGATCAATTGATGAAGCCATTGTTTAAATGGATAAAAACCTGCTTTGAATTGATATCAATTTTGATCTATTTGACGAAAACAACATTATAAATGACGAATACTAAAAATATCAACTGTTTAGTCGTAGATGACGATCCTTTGATCGGAGACCTAATCAAACATTTTTGTTCGAAACAGGAATGGATTAATTCCTGTGTTTCTGTCATGAATGGGAGTCAGGCTTTGCAGGCTGTTAATGCGGGTGATTATGATCTTATTTTTCTAGATTTTAACCTACCCGATTTAAACGGACAAAACCTTTTAGAACTTTTCCCGTCTAGTATTCCAGTTGTTATGGTTACAACAGAGGAGTCTTTTGGAGCTACCTCTTATAATTACGAACAAGTGATTGATTTTTTAGTTAAACCAATCACTTATGAACGTTTTGTAAAAGCCATTTTTCGTCTGCCACAACGTAAACAAAAAACAACACCAACCCCTTCAATAAATAAGACAGAGCCAAACAAGTTGATCGTAAAAGATGGAAATGACAAAGTAATCATAGATCCAAATCAAATCCAATACGTGAAATCAGAAGCCAATTATGTCGTTTTTTATCTGGAAAATAAGAAGGTAATGAGTCTAATGAGCATGAAACGTTTAGAGCATGAATTACCTCAGCAGTTCATGCGTGTCCATAAATCCTACCTCATCAATAAAGATTTACTCGAATCGATTGGAACCGATCATGTGATAGTTAACGGTCAGAACATTCCTGTAGGTCCAAAATACCGTGAATCAATTAATGGTCTCTTAGATAACTGGAAAACACTTTAACTCGCTTATTTCAAGGCTTGGCGATATACCCTCATTTCGCTGACGATAAAGAGCATCGCCTCATCTAATTTCTGCTGCCAACCTTCATGCTTGTCATCCTGTGCGGACAAACTCAAACGTACACTTTCGAGCAACTGATTCAATTTATCTAGCTTAAATCGCTTAACACTTGCAAGAATTTTATGCGTAATGGCATCAAATTTTTCAATATCACGATTTAAAATAGCTTCTCGGTATCGCTGTGTGTCTTTCTCCCATTCTTCGATTAAAATACCCATCGCATTCTGAATCAAAGGCACGACTTGATCGTAGTCCTTTTCAATTTGATTAAAATCAGGCTTACCAAATTGTGCAACTGCTCCAATACGATGAATCTTTCGCATTAATATTTCCCGATCGACAGGCTTGGCTAGTCGTTGGACCTTATCATCGCTACCATGAATAGCATTAATATCATTGCCAGATACAACAAGTACCTGACCTCCTGATTGAAGTTTTTTCGTTAAGGATGTCGTATAGTCTTCAGGTACTATTCCTTCTGATTCAAAATTCAGGTCAGTTATGATGATCAGCCACATCTTCTCAGCTGGAATTAAACTTGGATTGGCAAGAATTTCGCAATCATAAGCGTTGAATATATGTCCGTACCAATTCCTCAATTCAGGGTCATCCTCTATTATCAATATGGAGAGGTTCTGTGAGTCGATAGGTGACATCTCAAATTGATCATTTTTCCCTGACTCGTCTTGGCGTGTCTCTATGGCTAATTCAAAATTAAATTCACTTCCCTTACCTTCATTTGAAATAACAGTCAATTCACTATTCTGCAAATGCAATAACTCCTTCACAATCGTTAGCCCTAAACCTGCTCCAGTTGAATAATCTGATGTATAATTTCGATTTAGAATCCGCTTTAACTCTTCCTCTGGCATGCCTGGACCATTATCACTGACTGCAAATTTTATTTTCTCTTTCTCTGCAAGCGAAACAGTGAGTATAATTTGCCCTTTTTCAGGGGTGAACTTTAAGGCATTATTTAATAGGTTATTTAGAATTTGATACAATCGCAATGGGTCGTACTTAAAATGTTCTCCTTGAAATTCAGTTGGAAAAGCCAATGTGAGCTTAATATTTTTTCGTTGGGCAAGATGTCCTAATGACTGAATCAATTCTTGACAAAAGGTATCCAAACGGTTCCATTCTGGATCAATTTTGATCTGGCCAGCTTTGATTTTACCATAATCCAAAATGTCTGTAACCAACGATTTTAACTGTGTTGCACTAAACTTAAGCGAGCTAATAAATGGCTGTTGAGCGGGATCCATTTTATTCTGTTCCAAAATCTCCGTTGTGCCAATAATTGCTTGTAGTGGATTACGAATCTCATGACTCATGTTTTCTAGAAACATATTCTTTTCAGCATAAGCCTCTTCTGCTTTTTCTCTGGCCTCTTCAAGTAATTGCTGACTCTCTGATATTTTCCGAGACATCAACTCAAAACTACTCGCTAACTCCCCTATTTCATCTTTCCTTTTTATGGGCAAATTCATAGGTGTCGGCTCATTAGCAAATGAACTCAATTGCGCAGTGATTCTATTTAGCTCAGATGACTGACGTCTCATATAGACAAACGCTAATAAAAGAAAAACGATCGCCACACCCAGAATCAAGAATAGTACTTTATTTCGCCATGAGTAGAATGAACTTAAGATGATTGATTTCTTTGCGGAAACCATAGCTTGTAGATTTACATGCTCTCTTCCATATGGTATTTCAATACGACTAACGATGGTTTCCGATGTTTGAAATTCATCTTTCCATTGCCCATCCTCTTGTAAATATTCGCGAGAATCAAATTCTTCGTGAAAAACGCTTTTCCTATCGTATTCAAAGGTAAATGTAGCGGCTACATCAGGGTGAATCAAATAATGACCATCATGATTCAAAACCCTTAATTCATAAGATTCAGGTAATAATTGCTCGAGTTCGGCAAATATTTTATTTAAATCAATATTCACAATTAGAATCATCTCTCCCAATCGATTAGCCTTTAATCGCTTACCCATCCGTAATGTTGGAATGCGAGGATCACTAATTTGTGTATGTTCTCTATTCAGATTAATCTCCGAATAGTATAATGAATCTAAAGGCATATCACTTAACTCCTGGAAATAGTCTCGATCACCCTTGTATTGTAATTCGTTCTTTGGAGTTGTCAAAAGTTTGTCTTTCTTGCGCTCTACCCTAATAATTTCTTTACCCAAATTATTAGCCTCGATGAGTCGGATTTGAAAGAAATTCGGTTTACTTGCCAAAACTGAAATGTATTCTTGTGTTAATACATCAAGGTTATCACCTGTGGTATCTTCGGAATAACGTTCTAATAATGGGCTGCTAGCCAATTGATTGATATCTCGCTCTAGGTGATTCGTATAGTCCATCATCTTTAACCGAATCATTTCCGCTGTATGTGTCAGTCGCTTTTCGGTTAGATCCAGAATTTCTCTAGAACTGTAGGAGAATAATACAATACCTGTTACACTGATCCCTATAAGAAAGAGAACAAAGTAAACAAAGGCGTTACGCCGTGCTAATGATCCTTTAGCTTTAAGCATGAATATTTACAGACATTTTGAATGCATGAAATTAATGAAATAATAGGAGTTAAATATAAGTATCGCCTCGAATTCAGAAGCCGATCTGCTGTGACACCTTTAATCAGGCATGATATTTGATTCAAAAATTAGCTGATGATTCTATTCAATTTTATTTCCTATTTTTAGTAGAACTGAATGGTTAATACCCGCCCTATGAAACAACTACTGATTTTAACCCTCTTTTTTACGTCACAAGTTGCGGCTTACGCTGGTGGATTTCGATTCCCTAATGTGCCCTATGCCTATGCTAAGATGCATTATTTCAATATCGAACTAGAGGCACCACACATGAATCAGCCATCTATCTATCGAGATGGGATTTATGCTGAAACTAAAGTTGGAAACGGTCAAATAGTTTCGGAAGAAATGCATAATGAAATACTCAATATTTTTAAACATGGTGCGGATGAGCTCGTATATGGGTTATCCAAGTGCTATTTGCCACATCACGGCATTATTTATTATAATGACAGACACGAACCAGTTGCATCATTGTCGATTTGCTTTGCCTGCGATCAAATAAAGATTTGGTCTAAAGAACCAATAAAGTTTGAAGACGATTATACAAAATTCGATTATCCAAAGGCTGAAAAACAGATGGCAGATCTAGAAAAAACATTTCGAAAAGCCGGCTATTTGATCTACAAACGCGGAGATGAATGGAAACAATATGCAGCTCATTTTGATACACTGAATCATTTTGAGTCTCCAGACACACTCCTATTTGATGCAAAAAAGGACACTTTTGATCATGTCTTTTTTCTTCATGAACCGATTACATTAGAAACGCATGAGCAATTAATGGTATCCAGATGGGCACCCAAACTTAAATTAGATCAGGACACATTAATGAATACGAGTGAAATTTTCAAAACCTATTCTTATGGAAAGGATTACGTATTGACCTATAAAAAGGGAAAAAACACTGGAAAACTCCTTTCGCTTGAAGCAAATGGTCCACATCTGGTCTTACCAGGAGGAATTCGTGTCGGTATGTCATTTGAAGAAGTATCGAGACTATTAAATGATCGATTAAAAATGAATCCATCTGAGCACATAATCATTCGCTCGAAACAATACCACCTCTCATTGACCTTTCATTGGCAAACTTTGACACAGATTAAACTAGACTTAATCTAGGCATTTCAGTATTCGTCGAAAAATTAAATATTATTTAGTGAAATCGTGAAAAAGCTTCTTTTGTTCATTAAATTTACCTGAACTGACTTTGATAATCTTCGACGTATATAATTTGATTAAAAAAGAGCAATTCTGTTTTGCCTATTTAGATCATTTTTCTGATGAATTTATGGACCCGCTATTGTCTATGCAAGATGCGCGATCAGATACACCGAGAAAAGTTAAGAAGAAGATCAACTATCTAATGACTGAATGCTTTCAAAATATTGTTCGCCATTCTGAACGAAAAGACGAAGTTTTTGAGAATTTCTTCTCCATTCGCACACCAGGAGATGACAACCTCATTACAACTATAAACCCAGTTTGAAAAACCCAAAAAGATAAAATCATCAATAGCTTTTCAACGGTTAAGAACTTGGATAAAGATGAACTGCGAAAAGTCTATTTAGAGGCTTTAAATGATAATCAGTTTAGTGATAAAGGCGGTGCCGGCTTAGGCATCATAGAAATGGCGCGAAAAGCAAAGCGATTGCCTCGTTATGCTTTTGAGCCCTGGAACGAGGATTTTGATGCGTTTGAATTAGAATTGACCTTGTCTGAATCTGAAAAGGAGAAACCAAAGGGCTTCTTTTATCCTTCATTTAATTTATATGCTATCGGACTGTTTAGGTTGGTATTGGCGGAGGTTGTATCAATTTCAGCTACGTCAATATAAGCGCGCTGCGCATCGCTTTTTGTTTCAATATTCTCGGCTTTTTTAATTGATTTATTCTTTCCGAGCGAGTTGAACATTAAATTGAACGGTGTATTATCTGCATCATCCTTAAAAAGTTTATTCTTTTTGTCAAAAACTGCAGGTTTGAATATGAACTCTTCCTTTTTATTATCAAAAGAAATAACACCAAAAACCTCTCCGTTATCTTGAGGTTTATCCGTTTTGAAACTATTTAAAATGAGTTCAATATTCTTCAATACAAGACCCACCTTAGACAAGTCAGGCTTCACATTATTCAAATCGACTTGGAAAGCGCTCGTTCCATAATCCGCTTTACCATAAATAAGAGTATAACGCTGTCCTAATTCTAAATTCAATGAAAAATCTCCACCCCCTGAAGTTGTTGTCTTATCAATACGATCGCCGTCCTTATTCAATATTTTCATCCATACACTAGGAACACTTCCTTCTACTTCAAGAGTTTTATTGCGATTAAATAGACCTTTGGAATCGTCATAAGTATATCCTAATACTGTCCCTGATAATCTTAAACTATTTGGTCTTCGCTGACCGAAACTCAAAAATGTGGTTAAGAAAAATAAAACTAAAAATAGGATTTTGTACATACTGAAGATGTTTCTCTCAAAACTACGGGTTAGAAATGGAAATCACTCAGAATACGTCAGAAATTGGCCTAAGAACAATAATTAACGCAATAAAATCACCAAATTATCGACGAAAACAAGAATACGAGAATACAAGGCAAAACTTATACCCTTTCAAACAAAGCTACCGCTTCAATATGACTGGTATGCGGAAATTGATCCACAAGACTTATTTTTTGCAATTGATAACCGCTCTCTTGCAAGGTTTCCGTATCTCTTGCTTGCGTTGCGGGATTACATGAAATATATACGATCTGTTTTGCATTTAATCGAATAACCTTTAGCAATGTTTTAGGTGCTATTCCTGCCCTTGGTGGATCCAGCATGATGGTGTGTATCTGATCAGTATAATTTGGATACTCAAAAAGAAATTTACCCACATCTGCTGCGTAAAATTCAATATTTTTCAAACCGTTACGCTCGGCATTGCGTTTGGCGTCTTCAATTGCTTCCGGGACAATATCTACACCAATTACTTTAACCTCTTTCAATTGAGAAGCCATGATCTGTCCAATCGTACCTGTACCGCAAAACAAATCCATTAAGACCTTTCCATTCAAGTCAACTTTTTCCTGAGCATATTGGATTGCCTTAGCATATAAACGCTCAGCACTCTTGGGGTTAGTTTGAAAGAAACTCTCCATACTGATTTCAAAATGTAAATCCATCAGTTTTTCAAGTATGACCGGTTCGCCGCAAAGTAGTCCGTTTTCCCCATTTTCGATCTTTGCACGATCCGCAACATCATCATTAACGGTATGCTGAAGACCGGCCAAACGACTACCTAAAGCCGATTGCATAAATTCAGAGAAAGCTTTCTGATCAAATCGATCAAGTCCTTGCGACGAGGTAACGAGGTTAATCAATAATTGATTGGTATCAAAAGATTTTCTGACCACCAAGTGACGGAAAAATCCTATTTTTTTCGGTGGATGCCATGCTGGAAGTTTAGTGCCTTCTAAATAAACCCTAATCTTTGGCAAAATCGTTTCAAACGCTTCATCGAAAAGTCCATCTGGGCGATCTAGATTTTCGACTTTCCACCACGTTCCTCTCGTTTTAAAACCTAAAGCAAAAGCGTCATCCACTTCTTCTCCCGTCTCTAGATCTTGTCGAATGGATGAAAACGAATATTCCATCTTGTTTCGATAGTTGAAATTTTCAGGAGAACTGATAAATTCATCAAATATCGATTGGATATCTTTAACGCCTCCAATTCGCTCATATTGTGTCAATGTAGCCGCTTCTTTATAAGCTCTTTGTTGCTCAATAGGCAAACCAATGTACGGCGCACCTGATATAGGCTGATAAGGCACCTCCACTTCTTGCTTAGAACGTTTGATCACCGTCAATAATTTTCCTTCCGCATATTTCTTGCGCTTTTTGGCAATACGCGTCGAGACGAATTGACCGGGAATGGTGTTTGGAACGAAAACGGGATATATGCCATTTTCAGTTTCAATTCGAGCAATACCCTTACCTCCAAAGGCATAGTCTTCTATAGTTAGTTCCAATATATCTCCGCGCTTCATCTTTATAAATTTCTGGGGCAAAGTTAGCTCTTCTTTTCAAATTAAAGGTGGTGTATGGAATTCCGCTATCTTTGCAGACCTATGTATCAACCACGACATCAGAAAATGAGATATTTAACTTTACTTTTTAGCCTATTCTTTATCAGCAGTTGTGCAGAAGAGGTTATACCAGGCCTAGAAGAGGAACAGTATAACTGGCAGGATCATTACACCAAAGAAGAGACGTATATTGAAATGCGCGATGGTGTCAAACTTTTCACGGTTATCTATGCTCCTAAAGATACCAGTCAAGTCTACCCTGTCATTCTAAAAAGAACGCCATATAGTTGTAAACCGTATGGTGCTGACACATTGCCTAGCCGAATTTCTCATGATCAAAATTTAGTCGAAGCAGGATATATTTTTATCATGCAAGATGTGCGTGGTCGTTGGATGAGTGAAGGACATTTCGAAAATACAAAACCACCCTACTCATTCTTTGATTCAACCAAAACGGATGAAATCACCGATACCTGGGATACTTTTGACTGGCTGGATGAAAATCTCGATCATTATAATGGACGCGCTGGCATGTATGGAACTTCCTACCCAGGCTGGACAACTTTAGTAGGAGCTCGATCAAACCATCCTTCTTTAAAAGCTGTATTAGCTATGGCTCCTGTTACAAATTTTTATTTTGAGGATTTTAACCGCTATGGTCTATTTGCATTGAATTATTTGCCCGTCCTCCATGCTTTCGGAACGCAGAAAGATGCACCGAGTGACACTTCTTGGTACGATGGTAGATCAGAAGCCTTTGGATTTATTGATTCGCTCGATTTAGAACCCGATTATTATGATTTCTTCAGAAAAAGATTGGCCTTAACCAATTTTGATGATGTCCTGGATTCTACCAATTTTTTCTGGCAGAATATCCAAGCGCACCCTGATTATGATGAATATCGCCAAAAGCGAGACTGGATTCAATATTTTGACACCATTCAATGCCAAGTAATGGTCGCTGGAGGTTGGAATGATGAGCAGAACCTCTATGGAATCTTGAATTCCTACAAAAAGATCGAATCACATGTGCCTGCAGATCAAGCGCAGTTTGTTATGGGACCGTGGTCGCATGGGCATCCTGTAAGAGGCGATAGTGCCTATTATTTAGGGAATGTTTTTTACGGCTATAACCTCTCCAAACATTTTATGGATTCTGTTGAGTTTCCCTACTTTGAGTATCATTTAAAAGATAATGGCGAAAAACTGGATTTTAAGGTCAAGCTTTTTGATACAGGGCTGAATGAATGGAGTTATTTCAAATCCTACCCGCACCAAATGCGAGATTCAGCTGTTTTCTATTTGAATGGAGATGCACTTGCTGCTGTAACGCCTGAAGAAGCGAATTACAGAACCTATGTTTCAGATCCGCATAACCCGGTACCTTATGTAGAAGGTGATAAATTCTATAGTATGGCGCCTAAGCCTTATTTTACAGCAGATCAACGATTTGTTTCAAAGCGTCCAGATGTGATCAGTTTTGAAACAGAACCTTTATCAGAAGATCTAACCGTACTAGGAGAAGTTAAAGCCATCATTGATTTTGCAACATCTTTAAATGACGCTGATGTTTTTGTGAAAATTATTGATGGTTACCCGATGGACCGCAAGCCACTAGATACCGATCCAGAAGGGGTTAAAATGAATGGTTATCAGCAATTAGTCCGGGCAGGTTATATCCGTGGTCGTTACCGTACGAGTTTTGAAAAAGGTATGCCTTTTGTTTCAAATAAAAAAACAGAAGTACAAGTTCCTTTATTGGATATCTATCATACGTTCAAAAAAGGACATCGAATAATCGTGCAAGTGCAAAGCAGCATGTTTCCGTTGTTTGATATGAATCCGCAAAACTATGTCAATGATATTTATCAAGCGGATAAGGCAGATTTTGCAATGGCGATCCACCGCATATTCAATAGTAGCCGAATAATTATGCCGATCAAGAAATAAAGCCTATTGAAGGCCTTCTTTATAAATGTATTTTTTCTGAATCGTTTCGAAAGGCCGATAGATATAATAGACATTATTATCTACTATTTTAATGCGTTCTACATATTTATAATGCAATCGTTGAGGCGGACTCACATTGCCAGATTTTGGATCGATCCGGCATAAATAGGAATACCCATTGCGTTCAAATAAAACATAAACCTGATCGTTCACCCGATCTTGCAAAAGCGGTTGCTCCCAGCCCGACTTACGCGCATCTAAATGATAACTGATTCTTACGCTGTCTGAAAACCCAGTATCAGGTGTGTATTTAAAGAGGTAATTTTTGTAATGATCAAATACGTAAATACTGTCTTCTCCTGCTTTGAATAATGGAGCGTATAAGGGCTCATAATACAATGAGTTGGTAAAAACATTGGCTCCAACCCAAATCTCCTTGTCTATTCCCGTTTGCAATTCCTTATTCGCTGCCCATAACTTTGTTCGTACATCAACATATTTAAACTCTGCCCGATATAGTTCCATCAAAGGTGCATCTTCAACTTTTAGCAAAGTATTATAGGTTGAGTCCTCTCGATTAAATTCGAGGTAATCAAATGCAGGATAAAGTTCTGAATAGTTGGAATAATAAATATGAGGTCCTATAGTGTCCAGAATAGGCGCTAGATATTTAAAAAACTGATCTCTATTCTCTTCATAAACATACATCTTAGATCGGATAACTTTAACTAAAAAAACGCGCTCTTTGGTCAATAGATGAATATTCCCCTGAAAGTCTTTTCTGAGTTCGACTGACTCTCCCTCTATATAATGGCGATCTGTTATTGAGTCGTTCTGATCCAACAAACGTAAAACACTTCCTTTTTGAATGGTTTTAGGATAGGTCAATAATACCAAACATCCTGAAGTGTCGAATTCAAAATCAGCAACGCTATAATCCTGCGTGCCAAATAAAGTATCTGGTAAATCGGGGAGAATGACGATTTCAGGAATCTGCTTATCTGGCATGATGATATCAATCGATATTTGACCCTCTCTTTTTGCCATACGCTCATACCTGCCGTATAAATACAAGTCATAATCATCGAAGGCGACATTTTGGAAATGAATGGTATCATTATTACCCAGTTGATAGGTGATTTGATATTCACCTTCGTTATTCGTATACAGCTTTTTGGTAGGATTTGAATGGGTGTAATAACGAACATGTGGCAAAGGATGACCATCTGCATCTGTCACAATACCAGACACCTTAGCTTCCTGTCCAACTGCATTTTTTGTAATTAATATGATTATAAAAAGTAGGTTTCTGTACATAAATGACTTTAATAGTTAGATGCAAGTACCATTATCATTCCATAAAAGAATTAAACTATTTTTACAAAAATGAGAATATTTATTCGATATATTCTGGATTATTTCCGGGAGGGTTTTAACCTCTGGTCACACATGGCATTAGCGGTTTTTCTCTCCTTCGCCATTTACATTAACTATACTTATAATATTCATCGTACAATTACTTATAAGTATCGAGATCAATATGAATCAGTCGTCTATATCCTTGTACTCTACTTAATGGCATTCTTTGTTGCCACTGCTGTTATTTCCATTTTTAGAAATACAAATAAAAAACTGCGTGACACCCCCATTGCAAATGGTCGTTTTCTGCTTTTTGGAATACTTGGCTTGATTCTTTTATCATTTGATTCAAGTTATTATTTTATGCAATTCATCAGAGGCAGTTACCATGAAAATTATTACGTCAGTAGATGGATTCACAGTTGCGTTAGTAATCTAGGCAGCTTTGCCACTGTCATCGTTCCGTTGTATTTAATTTATGCTGTTGTTCGTCATTTTAAACCGGAACTGTATGGGTTAAAGTTAAACGGTGCCAATGTTAAACCGTATTTATGGATGACTTTATTTATGATGCCGTTGATTTATGTGGCCTCTTTTCAACCCGACTTTCTGGAAACTTATCCTACCTATACTAACTATCACGAATATCGCTTTCTCGGAACGGCACAATGGGTAACAGCTGGTATTTATGAGCTTTGTTATGGGTTTGATTTTTTATCCGTTGAGTTATTTTTTAGAGGATTTATGGTTGTGGCTTTGTCTAAATTTGTTGATAGAGAAGCGATATTACCAATGGTAGCTGTTTATTGTTTTTTGCATTTTGGAAAACCCATGGGCGAAACAATAAGTTCCATTTTTGGAGGTTATATATTAGGAATTTTGGCCTATTCATCTAGGAATATTTATGGAGGGCTCATTGCCCATTTAGGCGTAGCATGGGGAATGGAATACATGGCATTTCTTCACACATAAGTTGAAAATAAAATCGATTTAACCAAACCAAGACATGGATTAAATCGTTATATTTATAAAGTGGCCTGCTACGTCACATCAATAAGAGAAACAATGATTACAGCTTTAACCTGCGGTGTAAAAATTAGTGTTGAGAGTCTTTATCGTAAAGATCTATCAAACGTTCAGAATAATATGTTCTTTTTCAACTACAGAATAGTAATTGAAAATAAAAACGATTATCCAGTTCAACTCATCTCTCGTTATTGGTTTATTTTCGATTCTCTAAATCCCCCAAAAGAAGTTAAAGGTGACGGTGTTGTGGGTGAACAACCTACCTTAAAACCTGGAGAAAAGCATGTCTATGTTAGTGGGTGTGATTTGCGGAGTGAGATCGGATATATGCGTGGGTATTACATCTTCGAAAAAGCGGAATCGAAAGAACGTTTTAGAGTTGCCGTTCCGAAATTCGAACTCTTTGCCAAGTTAAAGAAGAATTAGAGAAGGTTACCAACCTGAATTGGTACTTCTATCACATTGCTTTCCTTTTCTTTTTGTTATTTTTGTGCTTCATTAAGATCAAAAAAAGATACCATGCCAGAAGCAATTTACAAAGTTCCTGTTCCAACAAACGAACCTGTTACACCTTTTAAACCTGGAAGTGCTGCAACAAAAAGCCTTTCAGCTACTTATAATGCAATGTACAGTCAAGATCCAATTGATGTGCCCATGTATATAGGTGCTGAGCAAGTGCGCACAGACAATAAAAAAACCATGTCACCTCCACATGATCACCAACATGTTTTGGGACATTTTAATTATGGTGATGCTTCACATGTAAACGCAGCGATTGACGCAGCTTTAGCAGCTCGTGAAGAATGGGCAGCTTTGCCATGGGAGCAACGCGCAGCGATCTTTTTAAAAGCAGCAGACTTATTAGCCGGTCCTTTTCGCGATAGAATGAATGCAGCGACAATGCTAGCACAATCAAAAAATTGTATGCAAGCCGAGATTGATGCTGCATGCGAGCTAATTGACTTTTTTAAGTTCAACGTAGCTTATATGACTCAAGTTTATGCTGAGCAGCCAGGATCAAACGCTGGCATGTGGAACCGATTAGAATATCGACCATTAGAAGGTTTTGTATTTGCAATTACTCCATTTAACTTTACTTCAATCTGTGCAAACTTATGTGCCGCTCCAGCTATGATGGGGAACGTTGTTGTGTGGAAACCAGCTGAAACGCAAGTATATTCTGCACAAGTTATTATGGAATTATTCCAAGCTGCAGGATTACCTGATGGCGTCATTAATATGATTACTGTTGACGGTCCAGTTGCTGGAGATGTTGTTTTTAAACATAGAGATTTTGCAGGACTGCACTTTACAGGATCCTCTGCAGTATTTAAGCATTTATGGAAAGAAGTAGGTGCTAATATTGATAATTACAGAACTTACCCGCGTATTGTTGGAGAGACTGGTGGTAAAGACTTTATAATAGCTCACAAAACGGCGAATGCGAAAGAAGTCGCAGTTGGTATCTCAAGAGGTGCTTTTGAATTCCAGGGACAGAAATGTTCAGCAGCTTCTCGTGCTTATGTTCCTTCAAACATTTCTGATGAGGTGATTGAAATGGTTAAAGCTGATTTGGCCGATTTCAAAATGGGGTCACCGGGTGATTTTAGTAATTTTATTACGGCGGTTATTGACGAAAGCGCATTTGATAAAATCGCGGGTTATATTGATTATATTAAAACGCAAGATGATGCTAAAATCGTTTCAGGTGGTAATTATGATAAATCGAAAGGATATTTCATTGAACCAACTGTTGTCGTGACAAGCAATCCAAAATTCCGCACCATGTGCGAGGAAATTTTTGGGCCTGTGATGACCATCTTCGTTTATGATGAAAATGAATTTGAAGCAACACTTGATTTATTAGATGAAACTTCAGAATATGCTTTAACGGGTGCTATCTTTAGTACAGATCGTTATGCGATCAACTTAGCGAGTAAAAAACTGCAAAATGCAGCCGGAAACTTCTACATCAATGACAAACCGACAGGTGCTGTTGTTGGTCAGCAACCTTTTGGTGGTGCACGTGCTTCCGGTACAAATGATAAAGCAGGATCTTATTTAAATTTAATTCGATGGGTTTCGCCAAGAACTATTAAGGAAACTTTTGTTCCGGCAATGGATTACCGATACCCTTTCTTAGGTTAATCAGCATTGATTTTATAAAAAATACCGCGAGAATGTACCTCGCGGTATTTTTTTGCTCTGTTATTGGCTAAAGTAGAACTTACGATATTAACAACAGTCTGTGAGCCTGAAAGCAAAGGCATAGAAATAGCAAACTAACAATTAACTAAATTTGTAATTCGAATAACCAATTAATGAAAGACGAGGATAAATTTATAGACTTAGATAATCTGATTCGGGAAAAAAATCCCCGATTAAATCGACTATTGCCTCGTTTTATCGTTCGATACCTCAAAAAAACGATTCATCAAGAGGAAGTAAACAAGGTATTGCACGATAATAAAGGTGCTGATGGCTTTACATTTTCACTAAATGTTCTCGAAAGGTATAATATTTCGGTTGAAACACAAGGCATTGAAAATGTACCTCAAGATGGAGGTGCTATCTTTGTTTGTAATCACCCCTTAGGAGGCATGGATGCCCTCGCGATTATTAAAGAGGTTCACCCTATTCGTCCAGACATGAAGTTTGTTGTGAATGACTTGCTTTTGCATTTGCCGAATTTGAAAGACTTATTCGTTGGTGTCAATAAACACGGTACCAATACAAAAGACTCACTTGCCGAACTCAATGAATTATTTGCCTCAGACAGAGCCATCTTTGTATTTCCTGCTGGCTTGGTAAGCAGAAGAAAAAAGGGAAAAGTAGAAGACTTGGAATGGAAAAAAACTTTTGTAACAAGAGCAAAAAAGTATAAGAAGCCCGTAATTCCTGTATTTCTCGATGGTGAATTATCCAACTTCTTTTATCGTCTATCGAATATTCGCAGCGGTGTTCGAATTAAGGCGAATATCGAAATGCTTTACCTTGTGGATGAATTGTTCAGACAAAAAGGGAAGACATTACCGTTAAAATTTGGAAAACCCATATCTTACGAAACGTTTGATCGCTCAAAAAAAGATATTGAATGGGCGGCTTGGGTTAAATCAAAAACATATGCGCTAAAAGAGCAAAAATGACAAGCAATAATACCGACTATATCATTCCCCCAATTGATCCTGATATCATTGAACAGGAGTTGAACGATGATCGCTTTTTACGTCCTACTAACAAAGGAGGAAATCTAATTTATTGCATTAATCACCATAATTCACCAAATGTAATGCGAGAGATTGGCAGGCTTCGTGAACTAACGTTTGCTACTGCTGGTGGCGGAACTGGTCAACCAATTGATATTGATGATCAAGACACCAATGAAACCTGCTACGAGCAGCTAATCGTTTACAGTCCTGAAGACAGAGCTATTACCGGAGGTTACCGATACATTGATTGCCGGAAAGCTGTAAGTGCCAATAAAGATGAGCTTTCAACTGCTCATTATTTTCAATTTTCTGACCAGTTTTCTAATGAATATCTCCCCTATGCTATTGAACTAGGAAGATCCTGGGTAAACCCAGCCTATCAGCCCGCCAATAATCCACGTAAAGGTTTATTCGCATTGGATAATTTATGGGATGGTTTAGGCGCTATAGTCTTGCTGCATCCGCATATGAAATACTTTTTTGGTAAAGTAACTATGTACAGTAGTTATCAAATTGATGCAAAACGCGCTGTGCTTGGTTTTATGCAATCGTATTTCCCAGATCATGAAAACTTAGTGACGCCATTGTATCCCATGTATGAAGATGTAGGCAATCATGAAATTGTTGAATTGACCAAAGGTTTACCTTTTAAAGAAGGCTTAAAAGTGTTACAAAAATACTGTCGAGAAAGAGACGAAAATATTCCACCCCTCATAAATAATTATATGCAACTCTCCCCGA
Source organism: Crocinitomix sp. (assembly GCA_030836155.1). Taxonomy (GTDB): domain Bacteria; phylum Bacteroidota; class Bacteroidia; order Flavobacteriales_D; family Crocinitomicaceae; genus Crocinitomix. Next base: position 24,721 of record JAURQI010000108.1, on the reverse strand, counting down.
CCATGAAGTCATTTGGAACGGCAAGAAACATGGATTTTGGTGGTGTTGAAGAAACAGGGATTCTTGTTACAGTCGATGACATTGAGTCGGGTAAAAAGGATCGACACTTGGAAGGTTTCGTTTTGGGTCAACAAGACAAAAATTGATCATTCATATCGGTTTTCAGTAAAACCAATGATTATATGGTTGAAACCACTGAGTTAATGGATGAAAAGAACCCGATTTTATTGTTATTTTTGTGTTTTAAAGACTATTGAATGAAAAGATTATTTGCAATCGCCGGTATTATAGGAATGTTTACACTGACAAACTCGTGTGAAACTGAGTTTAGCTTAAATGGCGATTATGAATTAACACCGGTTGTTTTTGGCTTACTTGATCATACTGACTCTATTCACATGATTAAAATTACCAAAGCATTCTTAGGGGATGATGATAACTTACTTTACGCTCAAAATCCGGATTCGAGTTATTTCACATCTGTTTTTGCACGGATTTATGAATACGATCAATTTGGAATCCAAACTGAACGATCATGGGTCCTTTCTGACTCAATCATTGACAATAAATCCTTAGATGGTGCTTTTTACGGTCCAGAACAGAAGATTTATTATTTTAAAGAGAAAGACCTGAACCCAAAATATGAATACGAACTGAAGGTTGATCTAAATGAAGGGGCTGATTCAGTTTCAGCTAGAACAAAATTGATTGATGGATTCGCCATTCCAAATAGTTTTACAGCTAACCCTGACATCCCCATTACGTTTGCAGCGTTTACCGTTGATGAAGACGATGACTACAAAAACTGGAAAGTCGATATTTCGGAAGGTAAAAATGCAAAACTCTACGAATTTAATTACGATATCCACTGGACTGAGTATTATACAGACGGAAGCACAACATCTTTCACAGCAAGCCGTTACGTTGGAACATACAGTCAAGAGGATCCAGACGCGCCTTTGGCATTCTTTGCCCTTGTGAGTGGTTTAGATTTTTATACATGGCTAGGTGAACTAATACCAGATGATCCGAGTGTTGAGAGAAGAACATTTGATGGTCTTGACGCCCACATTGATGCAGCACACGAAGATTTAGCGAAATTTTTAGAAGTGAGTGAACCCGTTTCCGGTATTGCTCAGATTCAACCCGAATACACCAACATTGTCGGAGGTTACGGACTTTTCTCAAGCAGACAACGCTTGTCCATTTATGGAAAGTCGCTGAATTCAGTCTCTTTTAAAGAATTGGCGAGAGGAAGTCGAACGGTTACAAAACTATTCTGTTCACCGCTACCTGAGCACAATGAAGAGTCTTGGTATTGTGATTAGTTGTGTGGTTTGAGTTAATTAACTCGAAATCATTTCAGCTGTTAGTAAAACGCTCGAATAATTAATTGTTACTCATTCCTTTTTTGTAAACGCACTTTATATGAATGACGAATGATTAAATCAAAAAATGTTTATTGGATTGGTATAATTGCTATTCTCCTTGTTTCGCTCAATTCGTTCTTTTCTGGTGGAGTTGAAGAAAGTGAACTCACCTATTACTCAGGCACGTTCAAGAAAATTAACTATCACAAATCACGCGGTAATTCTGTCTCATATTCTTTGTTTTTGAATGAATTCGAAGATCATTTTAAAATTAGCGCCGATTATGTAACCTGCTTCGAATATGCAATATTTGAAAGGAGAGTTGATATTGGTGACAGTTTAAAGGTTGGTATAACCAGTCGAGACGGACTCATCCGCAAAGGCTCTGTAGCATCTATTAAATCCAAGCGGCAGAGTTTTTTTGACTTAAAATGTCGAAATAAGAGCTCGATTAGCAATACAGTTTTATTATGTATAATATGTAGTATCCTTATTATCGTCTACTTCTTATCTAAAAGAAATAGACTGAATGAATAAGATGAAGATACTGGTTTAAAAGGGTTGTGCCTCATTTGAGATACACAACCTATTTTTTACGAGACAAAAGTCTGAACAGAAATTAAAAATTCGGACGTAACGGATGTGATTCGTAGAAGTTATTAATATGTTCTACAGCCTCAACAGGATCATCTGTCATTAAGATTAAATCCATATCCTTTGGAGATATATTACCTTCAGCATTTAACATGCTCTCCTCTATCCAGTCCACCAGACCTTGCCAATAGGATTTACCAAACAGCACTACCGGTTTCGGATCAATTTTCTTGGTTTGAATCAAGGTTAAGGCCTCAAAAAGTTCATCCAACGTTCCGAATCCACCTGGGAACGTAATAAAACCTTGGGTGTATTTCACGAACATCACCTTACGAACAAAGAAATAATCAAAATCGACAGGATGATTGACATATTGATTGCCTGATTGTTCAAAAGGTAAGACAATATTTAATCCAACCGATTTACCATCCACTTCATCTGCACCTTTATTTCCGGCTTCCATAATACCCGGTCCACCGCCAGTAATTACCCCATAGCCTGACTCAACCAGCAAACGTGATGTTTCTAATGCCTTTTGGTAATAAGGGTTTTCTGGTTTCGTTCTCGCCGAACCAAAAACGGACACACAGGGTCCAATTCTGGCCATTTTTTCATATCCTTCAACAAATTCGGACATTATTTTAAATATGGCCCAACTATCGTTCGTTCTTATCTCGTTCCAATCTTTTTCTGTCATTTTAGCTTGATTGTTTTTTTCGTTTGAATATACGTATAATCTGTTTATCAAAAGTAAAAGTCTTAAGACTTATTCTTGATTAATTGTGTATATATCCTATACTACTAACGATCGGTTACAGCTTTGTGTTTGTTAAAAAACACTAAAATTCCAACCCATCTAAAATATTCACGTTTTTGATACGTCTAGTAGAATGAATACAATACCCAAAATATGAAGGCATTGACATTTAAAACATCCATTAAGAGCGAAAAAGACGCATTAAATATTGCGAATCTTTTACAAAATTATTTCACATTAAAACGTGCAGACTTTGAACTCTCAGAGCGCTCTTCAGTCTTATACGTAGAAGGAAAGAATTTAATTCCGAAGAAAATAGAACAAGCCATACAGTTGTTTGGATACCGCTGTCGCTTGTTACTATAAATAGCTAAAAGAAAAAGTAGCCGAAGCTACTTTTTCTTTTTCTCTTTATTCTTAGCATTCTTAATGCTATCCAATTTTTCTTGATCCTTACTGCCATGAATAATGACATTTGTTGTATCGCGTAACTGGTCACCCGTTAAAGTGTCTATGGCAATATTGGTTGAATCAACTCGATCGCCAGCATCTGATACTGACTCCTCGCTTGTTCCACAAGCAAAAAGCATTAGCGCAATGCTGCTACTGAACAATAATTTTTTCATTGGCTATAATTGAGTTTGATGATTTAACCTGAAGGAAATATATTCCTCGCGATAATTTTGCTTTGTTAAATGTAAACTGGTTATGTCCAGCCTTACCCTCTCCGCTATAAAGCGCTTTCACCAACTTACCGTTCATATCAATAATTTGAATATCTAAGTCAGTCATTGCCTCAAGATCAAAATACAATGTGAACGCATCAATCACCGGATTCGGTGCTATAGTCATTTCAGTAGTTTCTGGCGTTTCTGCAACGCTCGCTACATATTCACCGGTAATTTCAGCAATACGTGTCTGCCAACGATTACTTCCGTTTGCATAAGCTCCACTAATCCATACCGTAGGTTCAGCTGCATCATGTTTTCTCGCAGAACCACTGTAATCACCCCAACGTTCTTTTGTAGGTGAAGTATAAGATGCATAAGAATCTCCTTCATAAACCATAGTCGTTTCTGACCATTCACCAGCGTCATTACATTGTACCGCTCTAATCTGGGGGTAATCCGAAGAGCTCACCGATCCGAAACCAATCAAAACTGATTTGTCTGATGGACCAAAACCAAACCAAGACACAGCAGGATATGAATAATCCATAGTACCGGGGTTTCCAAATACATCCGACTCATTTGATAATTCTTCAACATCCAAACGATTATAATTGATTCCGTTCCAGGTTGATCCAGCATCTGATTGAAATACAAAATGAATCGTACCGTTTAAATAGAAACCACTTAAAGCACGGCAATCACCGATATCCAATAAACAGCTTGTACCTTGTTGCGGAGAATCTGCTGCTACTTCGTAATAAGGAGTAGAAATGGAATAATAGTTTAAAGACGGACTTCCATCAATATCGTCCGTAATATCGTAGAATTTGATTGTGTTTCCAGAAAATGGTGTTGAAGCAACACAATAAATACCTGGTCCATAATTAAATTCATTACCTGAAGAAACAGGTAAAATAGTAAAAGGGAATCCCGGAATATCATTCCAATATTGCCATGTTAACGAGATACCATCATATCCATCATGCTTATCCATTTGATAGATTACGGATTCGTTGAAAGATCCACCGTCTGTGAACAAGTTCCCAGTAATGAATAAATCCTCTGATGAAATGCCTACTTTAGGATAATCAAACCAGCTACCGTCTGAGTTAGGATTTCCTGTTAACTTATAATAGTTCCATCCATCATCAGGATCATTGGTTAGTGAGAACATGATCAATAGTCTTGAATTAAGAGAGCTACCGGTACATTCCTGAGCAAAGAAAATGAATCGATCCTCCTCCGCGTCATATAAAACAACAGGATCACAGATATAATCGATAGCAGGGTCACCAACAAAATCCAATAAAGAACTATTGAATGTCGTTCCACCAGCTTCTGTCTTATACATGATGGTGGTGTTGGCTACCGTTATGATCGTTCCGTCATTTGAAATCGCCATGGAGTTATCTAAAGGTGAACTCCCACTATTAAAGTTTCCATTAAAGTCTTCAGCAACAACCGGCGCATAACCGCCTAGTTCTTGCATATCCCCTTCACCCTCACCCATAATACCAGCCATGGCCAATTTAGTTGAAAGTTTTGCTGCTTTGATCGAATCAACCATCAAATCTCCAGCTGTAGGGTGCTTAATGCGATCTACTTTTGCATTTAAAGTGGGTACCCACTCCAAGTCCGCAGAAACGGGATGACGCTCTCCGACAAACTCTGCTTGAAATATTTCTGATTTTTTAGCTTCACCAATTTTTTGAGCTTCGTCAACATTGACTTTAGGATTTTGCGCAAACGGTGAAAAGGCTAATAATACAGCCCATCCGAGTAATATTTGTTTCATGATGTAGTTTTCTTGCTTTTTAAGATGCAGCTAATTTAGAGTAATTATTTGTGAATTCAGGCGAATTTTAAACAATTTTACTCACAAATGGAATCAGGTATTTCTTAACTTTGTAAGAAAAACAGCTATGAACAATCCTTTGTTTTCTCCTTACTCAGCAACAGATGGTACCATTCCTTTTGAAAAAATAAAGACTGAACATTTTTTACCTGCTATTGAAAAAGCCATTGAGATGGCAAGAGAGGATATCGAAGCGATTAAATCAAATCAGGAAGCTCCAAGCTTCGAAAACACAATTGTGCCTTATGAAAAAAGTGGTTCTTTATTAGGGCAAATATCGGGCATCTTTTTCAATCTAAATAGTGCCCACACAAGCGATGAAATTCAAATGCTTGCGCAAAAAATTGCTCCAATGCTCACCGCATATTCCAATGAAGTACAAATGGATACAGCTTTATACAGCCGCATCCATCAAGTCTATGAAAACAAAGCCAGTTTTGGTTTAGATGCCGAGAGTGAATATTTATTGGATAAAATTCATCGTGGTTTTGTTAGAAGCGGTGCCAATTTATCGGATTCAGACAAGGAATTATTGAAAGCCATCAATACAGAATTATCACAATCAAGTCTAAAATTTGGCGAAAACTTATTAAAGGATAGTAATGCTTTTGAATTATGGATTGATTCGGAAGCGGACTTAAAAGGTTTACCTGAAAGTGCAAAAGAAGCGGCTAAAGCCATGGCGACTGGAAAAGATCAACCCAATAAATGGTTGGTGACATTAGACTATCCGTCCTATCTACCATTCATGAAATATGCAGAAAATAGAGACCTGCGTAAAGAATTATTTCTTGCTTTTGGAAGAAGAGGTTTTAATCAGAATGATTTTAATAACGAAACGCTATTAAAGAGAATTGCTGAACTCCGGTTAGAAAAAGCTAAGCTTTTGGGGCATCATACTTATGCTGATTTTGTATTGGAAGAACGTATGGCGAAAGCACCAAAACAAGTCATTGCATTATGGGAAGAACTGTTAGAAGTAGCAATTCCTAAAGCAAAAGAAGAAATAAAGGAAGTACAAGATTTAGCCAATGAATTAGACGGTGTAGAAACCATCGAGCGCTGGGACTTTTCATATTATAGTGAAAAATTACGTGATCAAAAATTTGCTTTGAATGATGAATTACTCAAACCGTATTTTAAATTGGAGAATGTTATTGACGGCGCTTTTAAAACGGCTACCAAATTATTCGGTATTCGTTTTAAAGAACGTAACGACATAGATAAATATCATTCAGAAGTAAAGACATTTGAAGTCTTGAATGAAAAGGATGAACATCTTGCCTTTTTATATGCGGATTTCTTTCCGCGTCCTTCAAAACGAAATGGAGCCTGGATGACTTCATATCGTGGTCAATTTAATAATGTGGATGAGCATCAACGACCGATTATATCTATTGTTTGTAATTTCACTAAGCCAACACCTTCTAAACCATCATTATTGACATTCAATGAAGTGACAACCCTATTTCATGAATTCGGACATGCTTTGCACGGTATTTTAGCGAATGGTAAATACGAAAGTCTAAGTGGAACAAGCGTTTTTTGGGATTTTGTTGAATTGCCTTCTCAATTGATGGAGAACTGGTGTTACGAACCGGAATGTTTAAATCTTTTCGCTTTTCATTATGAAAACGGTTCGGTCATACCACAAGAATTAGTTCAAAAAATCAAAGACAGCATGAACTTCTTGAGCGCTTATCAAACCGTGCGGCAAGTGTCTCTTGGTCAATTGGACATGTCTTGGCACAATACTTCAGAAAGCCCTGTAGATGTTGATGTTTACAATTTTGAAAAAGAATCAAATGCCAGAACTAATTTGTTTCCAGAAGTAGAAAGCACTGCAATTTCTCCAGCTTTTTCTCATATTTTTAGTGGAGGATACGCTGCAGGGTATTACAGCTATAAATGGGCTGAAGTTTTAGAAGCTGATGCATTTTCCTATTTTAAAGAGAATGGTGTTTTTGACTCCAAAACTGCAATGAAATATAAAACCTTTATTTTAGAGAAAGGTGGATCTGAAGATCCCATGGAACTGTACAAACAATTTAGAGGTCAAGCCCCTGAGACCAAAGCATTATTAAAGAAAAGTGGATTATTATGAAATTCGGAGATCTAATTCAATCTGAAAAACCCGTTTTAATTGATTTTTTTGCGACCTGGTGTGGTCCTTGTAAAATGATGGGACCCATTCTAAAAGACTTAAAATCAATGCTTGGTGATGATGTAAGTATACTCAAGATTGATGTTGATAAAAACCAGCGGATAGCTCAAAAATACAATGTGCGTGGCGTCCCGACCCTAATGATATTTCAAAACGGAGAAGTAAAATGGCGTCAATCTGGGGTTGTGCAAGCCAATGACCTCAAAAACATCATACAAGCTTATCTTTAAACGCGTAATATCACCTTTTTAGGGGATGTTTTTTCAAGAAAAACCATTGTATCTTTGTTTGCAGAAAGATGAAATGGATTAATGACACATGGTTTGACATTCAAGAAGGGTTAATAAAACCGTTTCTTTATGTATTTGATCCCAGAGAACGGATCAATTGGATGTACCTGCTCTCTTCTATTTTATTGGCATTTTATGTTTATCGTAAAACAAAATCCAATTTACCTTTTCTAAAATACCTATTCCACAACCGCGTTTGGTTGAGTAAATCGGCCTATGTTGATTATAAATTTCTCTTTTTTAATAGTATTCTTAAGATCATCCTCATTCTTCCTATTTTAAGTTCGTGGAAATATTTAGGTGTAGAAACCGGATTCTTTCTCGAAGAAAATCTTTCATTTTGGCAAAATACATTGAGTCAAAACCAAGTGATGGTACTCTATCCTATTTTGTTTTTGATCTTATTTGATTTTAGTTATTATCTCGTCCATTTGGCTATGCACAAAATTCCTATTCTATGGGAGTTTCACAAAATACATCATTCGGCCACGAGTTTAAATCCGATAACACAATACCGACTTCATCCTTTAGAGTTATTAATTAATAATTTCAATTATATCCTTATATCAGGCCTATTGTACGGGTTATTTGACTATTTATCTTTTGATAGCATACCCTATACAAGCATGTTAGGCCTCAACGTATTTACATTATTGTTTGGCTTCTTTGGAGCAACACTGAGGCATTCGCAGGTTCGTTTAAAGTACTTTGATTTTTTAGAAGGTTTTCTCATTAGCCCGTATCAGCATCAAATTCATCATAGTAGCGATCCTGCGCATTATGATAAAAATATGGGATCAAAATTTGCAGTTTGGGATCGCTTATTTGGCACTTTAATCAAGTCAGGGAAGGCGGAGAGACTAAGTTTTGGATTAGGGGCCGATGATGATATTCAATATCGCAGTTTTTTACAAAACCTATACATGCCCTTTGTTAATATTCCGCGACGTTTATTCCGACGCTTCCGATCAGCTGATAATGACTATGGAAAGCATCAAGAAAAAGCTGTTCTCAATAAAAGCACAAATCCCCACCAAAGGTGAGGATTTGCCAACTACTGAGATTTTCTGCACGTGTTATCTAGATGACCAAATTACCACGAAAAACTCTACTATCCAACCAACCTAAAGGTTGTGTGCGCTTTCTCAGTTGCCCCTATGTCCGGGTTCTCTTTTCTTTTTCATTTGGGATTGGGTAAATTCTTTTAAACAAATCTAACAGATAATAAAAGAGCATAAAAGCGTAGAAATACGCATTTTTAAACAATGTTAATTATGATCGTATCACATGAATAGATAAAGAGCTTAAAATCAACAAGACCTGTTCGATCGTTATCAAACAGGTCTTGTTCTGCTACTTACTCTAAGTTGGTAACGCCGAAACTAACTACCGTGAAAAAAACCCTACTCTTATTACTAATAAATTAGTTCGGCTTTCGAGATTCAACTTAGATTGCTAAATGAGAGATTCTCACCAACAATTACATGACAAATGTAGGTGATACATGATGGTTAAAAAACAGTATAAAAACGTAATTTTCAAAGTTTTTTTTGCGTCTTAAACGGAGATGATTATGCGCAAAAAAAAACCGGTTCCGCTAGTGCCGAACCGGTTAATAATTCTATGTGTTATTCACCTTACAAATGAATCACTTCATCGTATGCTGCGGCTGCTGCCTCCATAACAGCCTCACTTAACGTAGGATGCGGGTGAACAGTTTTTATTAATTCATGTCCAGTAGTTTCAAGCTTGCGAACAGCAACAATTTCTGCAATCATTTCCGTCACATTCATTCCAATCATGTGCCCCCCAAGCAATTCACCATACTTAGCATCAAATATCAGCTTCACAAAACCATCATTTGCTCCTGCTGCACTTGCTTTACCTGAAGCAGAGAAAGGAAACTTACCGACTTTAATCTCATAACCAGCTTCTTTTGCCGCTTTTTCTGACATACCTACAGAGGCCACTTCTGGAGAACAATAAGTACAACCTGGAATATTTCCATAATCTAATGCATCTACATGCATTCCTGAAATTTTCTCTACACAAATTATTCCTTCAGCTGTAGCAACATGCGCCAACGCAGGACCAGAAACGATATCTCCGATTGCATAATAGCCCGGTATATTTGTTTGGTAAAAATCATTCACTAATACTTTTCCTTTATCGGTAGCGATTCCAACATCTTCTAATCCTAAACCTTCTACATTAGTTTCGATTCCAACCGCGGATAAAACGATATCAGCATCAATGATCTCTTCGCCTTTTTTCGTCTTCACCTTAACCTTGCAGCCTGCGCCTTTAGTGTCAACCGACTCAACAGATGCATTCGTTTTAATACTAATCCCTTGTTTCTTAAAAGATCGCTCTAGTTGTTTTGAAACCTCAATATCCTCAACGGGAACAATGGTTGGCATATACTCAACGATAGTAACATCAACACCCATAGTATTGTAGAAGTAGGCAAACTCAACGCCAATAGCTCCAGAACCAACAACCACCATCTTCTTTGGTAACTTTGGCAAAACCATCGCCTCACGGTAACCTATTACTTTCTTACCATCTTGTGGTAAATTAGGTAATTGTCTAGAACGAGCTCCGGTGGCAAGAATAACACCTTTGCCTGCTGAATACTCTGTTTCTTTTCCTTTATCATCTGTAACCACAACTTTTTTCCCAGACTTTACTTTACCTGTTCCAGCTATGATCTCGATTTTATTCTTTTTCATTAAGAATTGAACGCCCTTACTCATTTTATCCGCCACTCCTCTACTACGCTTAACTATAGCGCCAAAATCCGCTTTTGCGTCTTTAATTTCAATTCCGTAGTCTTGTGCATGATTAATGTATTCAAAAACATTCGCACTCTTTAAAAGTGCTTTTGTAGGAATACATCCCCAATTCAAGCAAACTCCTCCAAGTTCAGCTTTTTCAACGACTGCAACCTTCATTCCTAATTGAGATGCTCTAATTGCTGCCGGGTATCCACCAGGACCACTTCCAATTACTATTATATCGTAAGTCATAATTCGCGTTTTAATTCATCGCGAATTTAAGTAATTCTCATTGAAAATTGGATCGCCCGAGGGATTATTTTATTTTTGAAATTCCAAATGAGCTTGTGGGATAATCATATCTTGTAAGAATCAATTTTACGGATCATTTTATGACCAATACAAATAGATCAAATACAATTTTCAGAACCGGCTTTATCGGCCTTATCTTGTTTCTGGCCAGTTGCGCTGTCTTAAAAGGAAGCAAAAATATCGTTGAGATAAAGCTAAAAGTTGAAGATAATCCAACCGTCAATCATGGAAATTCGTTTAGAATTGAAGTTTTTGCACGCTACGACAATGGCAAAGAAAAAGACATTACAAGTAAATCTGATTTAATAATTTCGGTTGAAGGAGGTTCGTACAACAATGGTAGAATCAACCTTCCGGCTTACCCTGACAACTGGATAAAAGACACAGTGGTTATACACAGCGAATATTATACAAAACAGGATACATTTCGCACTCAAAAGATTATTCCTTACAATTATTTGGGTGAAGTTGAAATTGGTTTTTCAGGAGCTCAAGGCGCAAAAGGCACAAAAGGTGATGACCGATCAACTCCATTAATTTTTAGAGACGGTAATGATGGAGGCGATGGCTCAATAGGTAGTCAAGGATACCCAGGAGATGACATAAATGTCTTGGTTTGGAAAGATGAAAATACCGAATTATTCCGCATCAAAGTCACTAATCTCAATCAAAATAGAACGTACTACTATACCTATAAAAATGCAGGCTACCCTTTCCGTATTGTTTCTAATGGAGGGCCTGGAGGCCAAGGTGGTGATGGCGGTCAAGGTGGGACTGGTAAAGATGGCGTCGTGAATGAAAAGAAGAATAAAAGACCAGGAAACGGCGGTCATGGTGGAGATGGCGGACAAGGTGGTCCGGGAGGTAATGGCGGAACGGTATATATCACGATCCATCCCAATGCCGCTGAACTGGAAAATATAATTGTTGTGTATAATTTTGCGGGTGATGGTGGTCAAGGCGGAGACGGCGGTGAAGCGGGAAATTCTGGTGATCCAGCAGAAGGTCAAGACAACGGTGAGATGGGACAAGAAGGACAACCAGGAGTAATGGGCGTTGCTGGCAACCAAGGAACAACCACTATTGAAATACAACCTTTCGATTTTGAATATGAATAAGAAGATGCGATACGAATTTAGATACGAAAATCCTCAGAGACAGTACATTCCCATTAAAGCGAAATTCGACTGTCGATCAGAAAAAGAAATAATACTACAATTTCCCACTTGGCGTCCTGGCAGGTATGAATTGGCTGATTTTTCACAATACATTAAGAATTTTACAATTACCGATGATCATGGTAAAAATGTAGAATTTGTTAAAAAGACGAAGGACTCTTGGATGGTAAACTGTCTTGGAACGGAAACAATTGTGGTCTCTTATAAATTTCATGCGTCGATTCTAAATGCGGGGTCTACGTTTATGGATGACCGACAATTATATGTCAATCCCGTTAATTGCTGTATTTACATTCCTGATCGTCAAAACGAATCATGCGAACTCATTCTCGAAATTCCAGCTGATTTTAAAATTGCCTCAGCAATTCCTTTTATTGAAAATAGGGCCGTTTATAAAGATTATCATGAATTGGTTGATTCTCCTTTTATCGCTAGTGGTCACTTGCAAGTAGAGACTTATGAAGTACTGGATATAAAATTCTACATCTGGTTTATGGGAGATTTTAAACCAGAATGGGATCGGATTATTTCAGATTTTCAACGCTTCACGTACGCCCAAATCGATAAATTTAGTAGCCGAAAAGATAAATATGTAGGTTTTCCTGTAGACGAATATCATTTCATCTTTCAAATTTTGAACATCAAGGCTTATCATGGCGTAGAGCATGAGAAAAGTACAATAATCTCTTTGGGTCCAACTGAAGATATCATGAGCAAACTCTATGATGAGCTTCTCGGTGTTAGCTCACACGAATTATATCATACTTGGAATGTTAAAAACATCCGTCCAGCCGATATGTTACCTTATGATTATTCGCAAGAAAATTATTCAAAACTTGGTTACGTAGCCGAAGGTGTTACCACTTATTTAGGAGATGTTTTTTTAGCAGAGTCTGGCGTTAAAGATTTTACTTGGTACAAAAAAGAAATGGAAAAACTTTTACAACGCCATTTTGACAATTTTGGACGCTTTAATTATAGTGTTGCCGAATCGAGTTGGGATACGTGGTTAGATGGATATAAAAAAGGTGCACCTGATAGAAAGGTGTCTATTTATAACGAAGGCGCCCTACTCGCTTTTATTTTAGATATGAAGATTCGGAAAGCTTCTAAAAATAAAAAAAGCATTCATTCTGTCATGAATGACCTTTATCAAAAATTCGGTTTAAAAGAAAAAGGATATACAGAACAAGACTACAAACGAATTGCTGAAGATCACTATGGTGCTAATCTCGAGGCTTATTTCAAAGATTATGTAAACGGAACAAGACCTTTCGAATCATTATTGGTTGAAGCGATCGATACGATTGGGTTTTCCTTAGAAATGGAAGCCAACCCGAAATGGGAAGAAAGACTTCTGGGTCTCCGATTAGATCCCTTATCTGACAAGCCCATTGTCTCGAATACTTACCCTGGAAGCAGCGCCGATTTAGCCGGTTTAATTTATGGTGATGAGATTTTAAGCGTAAATAAATTGGATGTTAATCGTGAAACGATCAGTCAAGTTCTAGAAAAGGAAAAAGATCATCAGATTTCCTTATCGGTTAACCGAATGGGTCGAATCATTCATTTAATATGCCCAAATACAAATCGCGATATGTATCCCATCTATAAAATTCAGAAATTAGGGATCACCGATAATTTACATAAACGTATTTTTAAGAATTGGATTGGAAAGAATTGGGAAGATGCTTAGATTAGACGCCTAGACTTATGGTATTAGAAAAAATAAAAAAACTAACAACGCTTCAATGGTTTCGAGCTATCATTCTCGGAAAGGAAAGACCGAACCTACTCACGCGGATATCGCTGATCATCGCTTTTCTAATATGGGTCTATCTCTTTTCCTGGCAATTATTAACACTTGTAGCTATTCTATTTTCAGATAACTTGGCTCATGCTGATGGAATTAAAGCAGCTTATCACAGCATTGGTAAGAACAAATATGGATTTATTGATGGTGCTGTGAGATTAAAGTTATTTACTCTTGTTCAGCTCGGACTCTACCTCATGAGTCTAGTTGGACTCGTTTTCGTATGGCGACAAAAAAGATGGGGCTTTATTCTTTATTTATTGAGCTATATGCTCATCTTGATCAGCTCATTACTCATCATGGGCTGGACATATATAGAAAAAGAAATCCCACTGATTGATTTGATCCTAATCGGAGGTTCAATCATCTACTTTGCCATCGGTCTCTTTATTTTTGGAAAAGCTGAAGATTCAGGGAATCAGGGCAATCATTGATATCTCTACACGCACATCTTTAGGTAATTTTGCCACTTGTACCGTTTCTCTTGCAGGAAATGAATCTTTAAAATAGGTTGCATAAATCTCATTAACCGCGTTAAAATCATTCATATCCTTTAAAAATATAGTCGTTTTGACAACATGTTCAAAACTAGTAGAACCGGCTTTTAAAACAGCTTCCATATTGGTCATAACTTGATGTGTTTCTTGACTCAGCGATTCATCTTTTAATTCGCCAGAATTCGGATCAAGGGCAATTTGACCACTTGTATATAATAAATTGTTGACAGCGACTGCCTGACTGTACGGACCTATTGCAGCAGGAGCATCTGCTGTATGAATTACTTTTTTCATCTTTTTTCTCTCAAAAATAATGAATAGATTCAGAATCGAGGTCATCATCTCTATCTCTCTGAAAAGCAATCAGTTCTTAGATATTTTTTTTATATTGAGGTGAAGTTTAATACCCTACCAATGCTAAAGTCTAACTACCCAATAGGGGCCTATGCATTATTATTACTGGGTTTTACCCTACTTCAAAGCACCGTTTTTGGACAATGTTCCATCAGTGGTTTAGTTCCAAGTTATTGTATAGATGACCCTGCGGTCACACTTTCAGGAACACCAGGAGGCGGAACCTTCAGTGGTCCCGGTATGACTGGTGATGATTTTGATCCAGGAGTTCCAATTGTACAATAGATAAGGAGAGATGGTATTTGAAAGTGATAACCAAAATATTGGATGGGACGGTACATTTAAAAATCGAAATGAAAATCCGGGGGTATTTACTTGGGTAGTGCATTATACCCTAGCCGATGGTAAGAATGGCTACATCAAAGGTAATACGACATTGATTAGATAACCAATCAATTCATAAATATGAAAAAAGCGCGTCCATATATTGGGTGCGCTTTTTTGCTTATGGCAAACTTAAAAATCTATTTAAGAGCTATATGAGCAACTCTTTATTTTTTTTTTCGTTTATTTGAACAGACCAAACTTTGCATACTATGAAACGTTTTGATCTTATTATCAAGGCAAAAGGAGTATTTGTACTCCTAATTTCCCTTTTTTATGCATCTTCTGTAAACGCACAATGTTCTTTTACAGGATTGGATCCAACCTATTGTATCGATGATGCAGCCGTTACCTTGACAGGAACTCCAGACGGAGGTACATTCAGTGGTCCTGGAATGACAGGTGACGAATTTGATCCAGCTGCTGCTGGAGTCGGTGTTCATACAATTACATATGAAATTGCCGGTGGTGGCGGAGATCGTTATTATATCAAATCAAGCATTGGTAATCCTTGGGGAAGCACAACCAATAACACGCACATGAACACTGCTTTTGGTGGCGATTGGACGTTAGAATCATTTGAGTTTTGTGACGTAGCAACTGTTTTTTCTCCTACAACATCTTTTGTCTTTCTGGATGGTTCAGATAATCAAGCTACCGAATTAAATACGTTTTTAACTGCAAATCTTCCAGCGATTGAGGCTTGGGTGACAGCAGGCGGCTCTATTTTAATCAATTCTGCCCCTAACGAAGGTAGCGATATTAATTTTGGATTTGGTGGTACAACATTAAATTATGTATCTTTTGAATTTAGTGTAACTGGCGTTGATCCAGCGCACCCCGTTTTTGCCGGTCCAAATTTACCGACAACTACGGCAATGACAGGAACCTATTATTCGCATGCAAGAATTCTTGGAGCTGGATATACGAATATTTTAATCAACCTCGGTGATGTAGTACTATGCGAAAAAGCATGGGGTGCTGGTCATGTTGCAGTAGGCGGAATGACGACTACCAACTGGCATAATCCAGATCCACATGCCGATAATTTTCGAGCAAACCTTTTTGTTTATTTAGATGAATTAGCATCTGTTGCATCATGCACCTATACGCAAGATGTCGAAGTTTTTGACTTACCTGCGGTAACAGCCACGGCTGATCCTACTGAGCTTTGTGAAGGCGAAGATGTTATCCTTACAGGAGGTGGCGCTGACACGTATGTATGGGATGGAGGCGTTACAGATGGTGTAGCCTTTACACCTCCTCTAGGAACAACGACTTATGAAGTGACCGGAACCAATACTACAACAACCTGTGTAAATACGGCAACCGTTGACGTTACCGTTAACCCTAACCCTATTGTTACTGCAACCGCTACTCCTGACGAAATTTGTTTGGGTGAATCCATTACGTTTACTGGCGGAGGAGCAGATACATATGCTTGGGACGGTGGTGTCACAGATGGCGTAGCCTTTACTCCTGCAGCTTCAGGAACATTTACGTATAACGTTACTGGAACAATTGGTGCAACTGGTTGTGAAAACACAGCATCGGTTGATGTGACCGTTCATGACCTTCCAGTTGTTACGGCTGCTGTTACCGATACTGAAATTTGTGAAGGAGAAGAAGTTACTTTTACTGGTGGCGGAGCCGATACCTATACTTGGGATGGTGGTGTTACTGATGGTGTAGCTATTACGCTACCTATTGGAACAGCTACTTATACTGTAACGGGAGTCAATACAACAACGACGTGTGAAAACACGGCTTCTGTTGACGTTACCGTTAACCCTAATCCAGTTGTTACGGCAACGGCAACACCAGATGAGATTTGTTTAGGTGATGATATTGTATTTACAGGAGGCGGAGCTGATACCTATGTTTGGGATGGCGGCGTTACAGACGGTGTTGCTTTTACACCTGCTGCCGAAGGTACATTTACTTTTACCGTTATCGGAACTATCACTGCCACAGGTTGTCAAGAAACAGCTACTGTTGATGTATCTGTATTTGATAATCCAGTCGTTACAGCAACGGCAACTCCTGATGAAATTTGTATCGGAGAAGAAATTACTTTTACAGGTGGTGGAGCGGATACTTATGTTTGGGATGGCGGCGTTACAGACGGCGTTCCTTTTACACCAGCTGCTCCAGGAACTTACACATTTAATGTAACCGGATCAATTGGTGCTTCTGGCTGCGAAAACACAGCTTCTGTTGATATTACGGTACATGATCTACCTGTGGTAACAGCGGCTGTATCTGAAATTGAAATTTGTGAAGGAGAAGAAGTTACTTTTACAGGTGGCGGTGCAGACACTTATACTTGGGATGGAGGCGTTACAGACGGTGTTGCTTTTGCTCCACCGGTTGGAACCACAACTTATACCGTAACCGGAGTCAATACTACCACTACTTGCGAAAATACGGCCACAGTTGACGTAACCGTGAATGCAAATCCTGTGGTCACGGCAAGCGCTTCAGATGATGAAGTATGCCTAGGTGAATCTGTTGTATTTACAGGCGGTGGCGCAGACGCTTATGTATGGGATGGAGGAATGACAGACGGAACACCATTCACACCTTCTGATTTGGGCACTTTCACTTATACCGTTATTGGCACAACCGCTGCTGGATGCACAGGAGAAGCGGAGGTCACGATTACCGTTATTGATTGTGAACCCGTTTTTGCAAACTTTGAATTTGATAATAACCTATGCGTTGGTGATTGTATTACGTTAACTGATTTGAGCGAAGGACCTGTGGTAAGTTATGATTGGACATTTGGCGGTGCGGCTGATCCAGACACTTCAACAGAACCTAGTCCAACGGTTTGTTTTACGACTGTCGGGACGTTCACAATCTCATTGACCGTTACGAGTGAGTCTGGATTAACATCAAGTGTCTCTACTACCCTTACGGTAAATGAGATTCCAAATATTACGGTATACAATGACACCATTATAGACATTGGTTCTGAAGCAACTTTAATTGTTGTTGCCCCTTCAAGTGGTACCTTTACGTGGATTCCGGAAGATGGATTATCTTGCCCCGATTGTGAGGTAACACAAGCTTCTCCGCAGAATACAACAACCTATCAAGTCTACTATATTGATGAAAACGGATGTTCTGATCAAGATTCAGTCAAAGTATGGATCAATTATGCGCAAGGCATTGGTGTTCCTTCTGGCTTCTCTCCTAACGGAGATGGTGAGAACGATATACTATTTGTAAAAGGATTTGGTATCGAAGCACTTAATTTCAGCATATTTAACCGTTATGGTGAATTGGTATTTCAATCTGACAATCAAAATCTAGGTTGGGACGGTACGTTCAAAAATAGAGATGAAAATCCTGGTGTATTCACATGGGTTGTGAACTATACCCTCCAAGATGGGTCTTATGGAACACTCAAAGGAAATACAACTTTGGTCCGTTAAAAAGCAAAACAATACGCACAAATACCTACTATTTAAACTCTAAATCTATCATTCTTCACATCTAATTGACTGCTTAATAATTGTCAGCTAGCAACCTTATTATTTTTTTTACGTTTACTACATAAATGCAGGAATACTGTTCGAAGCAGAATGAAGTAAACGAGTTCAATCGTCTACTTCATTGATGCATCCTAGATAAAATTGTTTATCTTAGCAACAGTTTTTGCAGTAACCAATATATTGAACTAAACGTTGTATATGAAAATAAGTAAACCCATTTGGTCTATGTCACTTGGCCTTTTGACAATTTTAGCTAGTAGTTCAGCTTGGAGTCAATGTTCTTTTACTGGCCTAGACGCCACTTATTGTGTCGATGACGATCCTGTTACAATGGTAGGTGACCCTGCCGATGGTGTCTTCAGTGGCCCCGGTGTGACAGGCGATGAATTTGATCCAGCAGCAGCTGGACCAGGCGTACATACGGTCACTTATACATTATCCGCAGTTGGGGACGGCGATAAATATTATATAAAGGCAGCGGCTGGTAACCCATGGGGAAGTACCACCAATCAAACTGCCATGGACAATGCATTCGGAATCGGAGCATGGACAGAAGAATCATTTGAAGGATGTGATCCTGCAGCGGTCTTCTCTCCTACTACGGCTTTTGTCTTTATGGATGGTAGTGACTCACAAGCATCAGAATTAGCTACTTTTTTAGCAGCGAATTTGCCGACAATTGAAGATTGGGTTAATGCTGGTGGAAGACTATTACTAAACTCTGCTCCAAATGAGGGCGGAAATATCCCATTTGGATTTGACGGTACATTATTAAACTATGCACCTCCCGGTTCTGGAACACATGTGAATAATGTAACAGGAGTCGATCCCGCTCATCCCGCTTTTTTAGGCCCTGACCTTCCTACAGCAACTGACATGACCGGAACATACTATGGTCACGCAATTATTACAGGTGTTGGATTAACAGATGTTTTAACGGCAACTGGAGATTTAACAAAGATTGTGCTGACCGAGAAATGTTGGGGTGCTGGTAAAGTAATGTTTGGCGGAATGACAACATTTAACTGGCACAATCCAGATCCTCAAGCAGAACATTGGAGAGGGAATATCATGACCTATTTATATGAAAACCCTTGTGGTGGCGGAGATGAAGATTGCATCGTAACGCAAGACGTAGAAGTCTTTGATTTACCTGACGTAGCATTATCTATCGATGATGCTGAGATTTGTATTGGAGAAGAAGTAGTAATTACAGGTTCAGGTGCAGATGATTATGTATTTGATCCAGCAGCTGTAGCTTCTGGCGTTGCTTATACACCACCTGCAGACGGGGATTTCACCGTTTCGGTAATCGGAACAGATGCAACTTCAGGCTGCTCTAATACAGCAACTATAGATTTCACAGTACATCCCCTACCCGACTTAGCAATTACTGCTTCTGAAGCTGATTTAGAAGTTTGTTTTGGAGATGAGTTGACATTGACAGGAACAGGTGCCGATACTTATACATGGGACATGGGAGTTGATAATGGTGTACCTTTTACTCCAGGACCAATTGGAACAAATAATTATACGGTAACAGGAACTGATGAATTAGGATGCGTTAATACAGCATCTATTGCAATTGACATTGTTGATTGCGAACCGGTATATGCTGGCTTTACATTCGACAATAATATTTGCGTAGGTGATTGTATCACTTTTACTGATACAAGTGTCGGAACAACGATTAACTCATGGGAGTGGGATTTTGGTGGAGCAGTTGATCCTAGCACATCAAGTGAAGTAAATCCGTCGATTTGTTTTAATACTATCGGAGAATTCACGGTTTCATTGACCATCACAAGTTTATATGGACAGGTCTCAACAGCTACTCATACATTAACTGTCAATTCTCTTCCGGTATTGAACACAGAACTTGATACCATTATTACACTTGGCGGAGATGCTTGGTTAATCGCTACTGCAGATCGCGAAGGCGAATACTTATGGAGCCCTGATCGTTATATAGAATGTCCTGACTGTGGAACTACAACTGCAAGTCCGCTAGACAGCACGATGTATGAAGTTTTCTTTATTGATGAAAATGGATGTACTGCTGAAGGACAGGTCATGGTTCTGGTTAACTTCATTAAAGGAGTTGGCGTACCTTCGGCCTTCTCACCAAATGGTGACGGCAATAACGATATCTTATTGGTCAAAGGAAGAGGTATAGAAGCCATGAACTTTGTAGTTTACAATAGATATGGAGAAGTTGTTTTTGAATCAAACGATCAGGCTATTGGTTGGGATGGTACCCATATGGGTCGGGATGTAAATCCAGGCGTGTTTACTTGGGTATTGTTCTATGACTTCTACACTGGAGAAAAAGGAAAACAACAAGGTAATACGACATTATATAGATAAAATAGGCTGTAAAAGCTAGATTTTGTATATTAGACAACCAAATGTCTGTTCGCTTGGACAAAAATTCAAGCGGACAGGGATTATTAAAAAGCAACTAACTACCCCGTTTCGGCGGATTTAATTGTGTGAGAATACAATTATACTTTAACTAAAATGACCCCTATGAGAAAGATCCTCAAGCTTTCCGTGACCCTCGCACTTTGCTTCTTTGCAAGCGTTGGTGCAAACGCGCAGATGGATAAACATTTCAGTATGTTTAACGCGTCTCAAGTTTATTTAAATCCGGCAACTGCTGGTTTTTCGCAACAACAATTACAATTGTTCACTAATTTCCGTTCACAATGGCTAACGGTAACGCAAGAGCCTTACAGAACGATTACAGCTAGTGTTGATTGGAGAATGTTAGATCCGGATGCAACAAAGGAGAAAAACTTTATGGGCGCTGGTGTTAACTTTTATAATGACCGTGCTGGTGTAAGTCAGTTTACAACCAACGTGATCACCTTCCCTATTTCATACTCATTGCAAGTTGGTGAGTCAGATCATCTATCTTTTGGATTACAACCTGCTTTCTACCAACGTACAATCAACGGTGAAAATCTAACTTGGGATAACCAATGGACCGGTACAGAGTTCAATCAAGGTTTGGACAATAATGAGTTATTATTAAACCAAAACTTGAACATCTCCCGTTTTGATATGGCAGCAGGTGTTTATTGGTCTAAAAAAATAAAAGAAAATTCACGTATTAATGTTGGTTTAGCTGGACATCACTTAACGAAGCAACGCGTCAATATCTTGAATGACGACAGCAAGTTATGGCGTAAGATGACATTACATGCTGAAGGAGATTTTCAGACATCTAATTCAAATGTACAAATTAAACCTGCTTTATTAGGTTTCGTTCAAGGACCGAACAAAGCTTTAACCTTTGGTACAGCGTTTAGATTCGCATTCAAGCCGCAATCACAACATACAGGATACTTTAATAATATGCACTTTACACTCGGTTCATACTTGCGTGTGAATGATGCTATTATCGCAACAGCACAATTAGAAATGCACACTTTAGCTTTCGGAGCATCGTATGATTTGAACGTTTCTCGTTTAAACATTGCTTCTAAAGGAGTTGGTGCTATGGAATTCTTTATTCGTTATCGTTTAAATTACGAGGGAAGAACGTTAGCAGATCCGACGATCCACTAAAAAAACATAACCTATTTCAGAAAGGTGTTCGTCATAGACGAACGCCTTTTTTTTATTTTTGTACCTAAAGAACAATCCATTGAAAGTACTGCTACTTGATAACTATGACTCATTCACCTATAACTTGGTGCATTATATAGAGAGTTTTGATGTAGCAGTAGATATTCGCTTCAATGATCAAATTGATCTTGAGCAAATCCAATTCTACGATAAAATTGTCTTCTCCCCTGGCCCAGGTTTACCAAAAGATGCAGGATTGATGAATACAATTATACAGACCTATCGGGATACCATACCTATGTTAGGTGTATGTCTCGGTTTTCAAGCGATTGCAGAAAACTTTGGTGGACAATTATACAATCAAAATAAAGTCAAACACGGCGTATCCACAATAGCAAAATTTGATGTAGGTTCGAGGTTATTCAAAAACACAGCCAAATCATTTAAAGTTGGCCTCTATCATTCGTGGGCAGTTAAAGAAAGTAATCTACCTGATTGTCTGAAGATAACGGCTCGATCTGCTGAAGATGTCATCATGGCTTTTGAACATAAATCGCTGCCCATTGCTGGTGTACAGTTCCATCCGGAATCAATTTTATCACAGAACGGCAAGCAAATTGTTCAAAACTTCCTTTTCGATTTCCATTAAATTGCCTTACCTTTAATAGTACAAATCCTCCACGTAGTGCGCAGTGATTTGAGCCAGTTTTCTGGCGCCCATATAGTATGTTTTTGGTTCTTAACGTTTTTTATATTAGTGCAAAACTCAACAACCAGATGTTGGACCTCACAGAAGCTTTGCTTTTGCATTTGAAAAGATGATAACAGAGGATAACAGAACCTTGTTGGTAGCGCTAACCATGTTTATTAGAAGAATTCCTTAAATGGAAGCTATATGGGTTTTTTTCTTTTTTTAGAAGTTTCTTTTAATTGTTTTCCGCTCTTAATTCGTATTCACAGATATCCGAACACTTCTTTAGGATTAAATCATCCAGAATGATTAATGCGGCTAAGGCCAATTGCGAGTAGTTTTGAGAAGCGTTTCGGAAACCTCCATATTCTGACTGCCATAACTTCGTAATCATTTGCTGTCCTCCGGCCGATGGTTTAACAACGTTAGAAAGCACACCATTGACATTGCCGGCACCAGCGTGATAACAATGCATGACTACTAATCTAAACCACAATTGGTATTCATCCTCCCCTTCTACTACAATTCCAAATTTTCTTAAGATTCTTCGAGCTTCCGGGATACATGCTGTTCTGATTAAATGAGCTGATGCATTCGCTGATTTATCAAAATCCTTCCGCTCATCCACATGCTTATCTACCCGCAAACCATGATTTCGTGCAACTGATTTCATTAATTGAAAAGGGCCTAAAGCGCCAACATTACTGTACGCTATTTTTCCAGGACTTTCGATCATAAGAATCGCTTGTGCGTACCAAGGATCTGTATTGTTTTCTGCAAAAACCTCTACTCCTCTTGAAATACTTGGAAATACTTTATCAAACTGAAAAAAGTCACTTTTACCAGTCGTCATAAAAATGCGCGTATCAGCGGCAAGGTCATGTCTTATTCTTAATGTGTCACGATAGGCTTTCTTTTGATCATCAGATAATTTATTCCAATCCTTCAGTGGCATCAATTCCAATACTTGTCTGGTCTCGGCAACATTCAGGATACTGGTTCCTGGTGACATGCGCATCACAAACTTCCAAAAGCTAGGTTGAGCGAGAGTGTCCCATCTTTCTGAGAATAGATCAGGGGTTTTTACAAAGTTTAAGGGCATGGTATCCTGCTCATGTAAAGTCACTTCAATCAGATGTTTCTTATAGTTTTCCAACGCATAAGTACCCGAAGTGACGGCAAAAAACAAGATAAAAAAGAGTCCACGCAACATAAAACAGTTTTTGAGTAATTATCTAAAGATACAAATTATAAGACGTATACTTTGTGACAATTGTTTCGTTTTTGAACCGTATAACGTTGAAATCCGTCTTTGTTACTGAATTTCAAGCATAAAAAAAGGGAGTTGCTATAGCCAACTCCCTCTCATAATCGTTCTTTTATCTATTGAACGATCAATTTTTTTGTACTTAATTCCGCTCCTACTTGAACTTGTACTGAATACAAACCTTTTTCTAAGTTTGAAAGTTCCATTGGAAGAATATAATAACCAGAAAGGTTATCAAACGTTCTGCTCGTCACTAATTTACCATTCAAATCAAATATTTTGATCGATACAGATTCATTATCAATCACGCCCAAATCAATCCGCGTCATATCTGCTGCAGGATTCGGATAAAGATTGATTGAACTTGATGATAGACGTGTTTCGTCAAGACTCACATAACCATTGTTCACAGCGTCTGCAATTGATGCATAACCGGCATTATCAATCGTTCCGTCAGGTGCGATCAAAATTCCAACCAAATGCACTTCATCTAAATCCCAATCTGGATCAATGGTTACTGAAAAACCTTGTGTATGCACTTCTCCAGCATCTACCGTAGCAGGAAAACTTGCTGCTAATCCACCAAAACCAGGGAGAATTGCTCTGGCAACATGATCATAAACCATATCCTCCGCTGGCACCGGATTTGGAAGATCCTCGTATCCTCCCATTTC
>JAURQI010000107.1 GCA_030836155.1 Crocinitomix sp. | reverse complement strand
TCAACTGAATCGATTGGCGTAGGATCTCTTCCGGCGGGCATTTATCTTCTCCGAATTATACGCAATAATCGTGTAGAACAGCAGCGTTTTATCATTCAATAAGTCATTTTTGACCAGAATAATAGGGGAAAGCCGCTGTCTGGCCGTTTTAACATTGTGTTTACATTAAATAAATATTCCTTAATTTAGGACTGCTAACCAACCTTTTATGATGCGATTACTACTTCCTACTCTTTTCACATTCTTTGCTTTTTCTGGGTTCGCGCAAAGCCTTTTTAATAACGCGGTTGTTCATAAAGTTGAAATTGAATTTTTCGACGATAATTGGGATCATCTATTAGATTCATTGGCTAGTGATGGGTTCGGAACCGGAAGTGGAACAGGCCGCATTTTGGCCCATGTAACCATTAATGACACGCCGTTTGATAGTTGTGGAGTTCGTTATAAAGGAAATAGCTCCATGGATACAACGAGTAATAAAAATCCATTCAATATTGACTTAAATTATGTCATAGCGGGTCAAGAATATCAGGGTAAAGACAAAATCAAGTTGGCCAATTGTTATACTGACCCAAGTGTGGTTCGAGAAGCATTAACCTATGAAATGGCTAACTATTATATGGATGCACCACGTGCTAGCTTTGTTGAATTGTATATCAATGGGGAATATCGTGGAATCTATACAAATACAGAGTCCGTAGACAATGAGTTTTTGGATAAACATTATGGCTCAAGTGATAACCCGTTTTTTAAATGTGACCCCGTGACTTTCGAACTATACGGCGATAATTCAAACCTTGCTTATCATCCTGATACAGCAACCTATGAAGATTTGTACGATATGAAATCGGAATACGGATACGAAGCGTTGCAAGATTTGACTTACCAATTAGAATTAGCACCAGAAACCATTGAGGATTATTTAGATGTCGATCGCGCCTTATGGTTCTTGGCCTTAAGTAGTGCTTTAGTGCACAATGATGGTTATACGGCTTTTGGTCATAATTATTATGTCTATAAAATGGACAACGGCAAGTGGAGCATTGTTTTATGGGATGTCAACATGTCATTCGGTGGTTTACTTTGGAACGGAACCAACTTGCTACCATTAGGTATGGATGCGTTAATTGAACAAGACCCCTATTTACACATAGAGGCGTACGATTTCAGACCTTTAATCGCTCATCTACTTTCTCGACCGAGATTTAAGCGCATGTATACAGCTCATTTCAAAACAATCATGGAAGAGCAGATTGCAAATGGATATTACATGGAACGTGCTGAATTTATGCATGATTTAATTGATCCATATGTAGAAACAGAACCCTATTCACATTATCCATATGCAGATTTTGAAGCGAACCTGTACGATAACGTAGGCTTTTGGGCAGATCTACGCCCTGGATTGCAAGCTTTGATGGATCCGCGAGATGATTATATCAATACGCTTCCAGAATTTAACGCGACGCAACCAACAATTGAGCCAGTTGTTATTTCTCCTGCAGATCCAGAGCCATTCTCAACTGTAACGTTTACTGCTGAAGTAACTGACGCCAATTATGTTCAATTTGCTTATCGTTTCCATGAACATGACTATTTCATTTGGGAAACCATGTATGATGACGGTGCGCATGGTGATGGTGCTGCAGGCGACGGCGTATATGGAATTATGATTCCAATCACAGGTGCACCGATGCATTATTATATTTATGCAGAAAATCCAGAAGCAGGTCGATTTACTCCAGCACGTGCTGCTCACGAGTACTTTGTTTTAGAACCTGAAAAAGGACTAGTCATTAATGAATTATCCGCTAAAAATGTATCTATTGCTATGGATGAAGCCGGTGATTATGACGACTGGATTGAGTTTTACAATAATACGGACGAAGCCATTTCTTTAAGCGGCTATACCCTTTCTGATGATCCTGGTCAACCTGATAAATGGACCTTCCCAAATATTGAAATTGCAGCGGGAGATTATTTAATTGTTTGGGCGGATGATGATTCACTAATAGACGATGATTTACATGCTAATTTCAAATTATCTGCCGGTGGCGAAACATTAACCTTATACAATG
The DNA here is from genome assembly GCA_030836155.1 of Crocinitomix sp. Lineage (GTDB taxonomy): Bacteria > Bacteroidota > Bacteroidia > Flavobacteriales_D > Crocinitomicaceae > Crocinitomix. Next base: position 17,484 of record JAURQI010000107.1, on the reverse strand, counting down.
CCGGTGGTGATGTGGTAGACCTTGTGGCCTTTCCTGATCAATTCGACGACATTACCTTCGGACGTTATGAAAATGGAACAGGACCGTTTGATTATTTGTACCCAACATTTGATGCCGAAAACACAAGTCCAGTTGGTGTAGAAGAAGTTGAACCCATCAAACCAATTATATATCCTAATCCGGCAACGGATCAGGTGACAGTGCAATACGAGGAGACCGTAACAAGATCCTTAATGATCTATAATATGAACGGGCAATTAATGATGAGTGCTGAATTGAATGAAGTAAATGTTATTACTTTATCTATAAGTGACTTGTCACCTGGATTGTATTTCATTATAGACGCTGAAGGGAATTCTGAGAAGTTGATTGTACGTTAAGTGCAATCAAGCATTGTTTCTAAGCATAAAATACTCTTTTAACTAGTCAAGATCATTTGCTGATTTTTCTGAAGGAAAACTGTTAACGATTTGTTATTTTACTTGTTTAAACATATATTTTTGTATATTTGTGCAAAACTTATCAAATGATCAAAAATATTTTAACATTACTTACAGTAGCACTTACCCTCAATGTTAGCGCGCAAACGCTAACTGTGAAAACGGATGCAGTGAAGATTAACTTCTTGGCAGACAAGCAAAAAACAAAAGGTGCTATTGGTGGGTTCGAGGCTAAAATCGACTTTGACATTGATCAACTCGCAAAGTCATCTATTTCCGGATCCGTAGATGTTTCAACGATTGATACTGGAATCAAAAAAAGAGACGAACACCTGCGTAGTGATGATTATTTTGACATTGCTAAATACCCTAAAATCGCTTTCCAAAGCGCATCCATTAAAAAGGAAGGAAACAACTTTGTCATGGTTGGTAATCTAACTATTAAAAACAAAACATTTACTGAAAAAATCACCTTTACATTTAGTGAAAACATCTTTAAAGGGACAATGAATATTCAATTATCGAATTATGATGTCGGTGATTTTTCGACCGCTAAAAAGAACGGTGTTCAAATCACTTTTGAAATACCAGTGATGTAATAAGCTTATCCATAAATTACAATTGATAAAGGAAAAAGCCTTCAATCCGTCTAAGACGGAGCTGAGGCTTTTTTTGTAAAAGGCTTTTGTTTTTATCCTATCTTAGTAGTATCACTAAAATGGAACAGGATGGAAATAGTAGAAAGAATGTATTACGGCTTTGGCAGAATCCTTTTAGCCTTAAGTATGGCCGACGGAAAAGTGGATCGTGCTGAGATAGACTCTTTAGAAAAAAGTGTGGATTCGGCTGAAGAAAATCATAAAGTTGACTTGACAATGGTTAAAACAGCGTTTCAGCAATGGAAAGGGACTCCAAGCTTTTCTGCCGAAGAAATGCTCCGCGGAGGAATCAAAGATTTTCATTTAGGTGACTTGCATTTAACTCCAGAATTAGCGGGTATTTTCAGAGAAATGGTGATTGACATTGTGCATGCTGAACCCCCTGTTACGGAAGACGAACACGATTTAGCACAGAGTTTTATCACTTATCTCCACGAAAGAGAAGAGAACATCAAATAATCTCTAATCGAGTTAGAACGAATAAGATAAACCTAAAGCGCCATTAAATGAAAATGGACGTTGAACAAGTTCTGTATTTCTTTTATAAACAGATTGAGTGAATCCGTCTAGGCCAGGAGAAACGTGAAGATTAAATTTTTCGCTAATTCGCCATCGATATTCAAAGGCTAAAGATAATCCTATTGTAGCACCTCTAAAAGGTGTTATTTCATCAGCATCTGAATGCAAAACTAGTGTTAAGGCCGATGGGTCCACCCATGAAGATTGTGCCGAATGCAAGAAGTTCCAGGTCATTCCAGGCAAAATATTCAGATCTGAGCGCTTAAAATTCGCCAAACGAAACCCTGCAATTAGGGGAACTTGAAAATAGTTATAATCATTGTCCGTCGCATGGCTAATGACGTCATGATGAAATTCATAATGCTCACTGTAACGGCTATACAGTATACCTGTTCTTAGAAAAACACCTTCTGTTATTCTCCATTCTAATTGCATCCCAAATTTGAAAGCTCTTCCATAAGATTCATGGTCGTCTTTGTGGGAGACTAGTGAGTGGAAAACATCACTATTCAATGTTCGATAAGAAGAACCTATTCCACCGGTCAATAGGAGTGCAAATCGATTTGCCTTCAGGCTTTTCTGAATTGGCGCTCCGGTCAATTCATTACCATTTGTTGTAATTGAATCCGTTTCCTTTTTAACCAATAAATCGTTGTCATTTGCTAATAATACTGAGTCAAGCGTCAAAGTATTCTCGGCTAAGTCATTTTCTAATGGCTTTTCTTGAATACCGATCAATTCTGAATCTGTTGAAATGACATTTTGTCCTTTGTTGACATCCGGATCAACTTCGTCAACTATGTTTTCTACACCCATTAATGACGGATTAGAATGAGTTACTGACTGGGCATTTCCATTTGTAAGAGCTGGGAGGTTATTTCTTTGATTTAAGCTATTATTATTTGAACTTTTTATGGCACCAGTTATATTCGACAAACTCTTTTCTTCTGTAGGTTTTTCTTGGGCAGCTGTGGAGAATATTTTTGCTTGGGAGTTGAAAGAGGTTTCATTTAACAATCGTACAGCTTGTGAAAAGCTATTTTTCGAATCTGATATTGGTGTTATTAGCAATAATATATACACCGCTATTAATGCAGCACCTCCTGTAACAATGCTTATCCAAGCTAATATGGCCCCTCTTTTTTTCCCAGCGTCAGCTGCTATTTCACTCTCGATAGCACCCCAAAGATCATCTGAAACCTTCATTTCAAAAGCTTCTCCTTGTTGCTTTAAGTTTTCTAATATTTGTTTTTCACTCTTCATTCTATGCTATCGAGGAATAGATGTTTATCTTCTTTAATTCTTCTTTCAAACTTGCTTTTGCCTTAGTCAGTTGGCTTCTTGAAGCGCTAGGCGTAATTCCCAATACTTCTCCTATCTCTTTGTGCGAGTAACCTTCAAATACCGCCATATTAAATACAGCTTTATATCCTTCTGGTAAGTTCCCAATCAACGAAACAATTTCTTCAAAGGAAAGGTGTTCGATTACTGAATCCCATGGTCTATCTGGCTGATCAACAGCTCCGCTTAGTGCATCAAAAGAATATTTCTTTTCTTTTTTTATATAATTAAGACAATTATTAACCAAAATACGCTTCATCCATCCTTCAAAATTTCCATCTCCCGTATAAGATGTGATTGATTTGTAAATTTTTATAAAAGTTTCTTGAAGGATATCTTCGGCCTTTTGTTCATCATGTAAGTATCGATATGCAATCCCTTTAAACAAGGGGGCGTACGCTTCGTATAACTTCTTAAAAGCAAGTGTCTCACCAGCCTTTATTTTCGGTATAAGTTCGTTGTAATTCATTTTTTTTTAGATCTCGTGAAGCGTTTTTAAGTTTTGTTTTGTCTTTTATCTAAAAGGTTAAACAAAAAACACAAAATTATGTTCAAACTAGACTTGAAAAAAGCATTACTTGCCGCTACCGTTATCGGATTAGGTATTAATGCAAACGCGCAAACAGCGCGAGTACAAATCATTCACAATTCAGCCGATGATATCGCAACTGAAGTGGATATTTATTTAAACGGCGAACTTTTAGTAGATGATTTCGCTTATAGAACAGCTACTCCATTTATTGATGCACCGGCAGGTGAGGAAATTGAAATCGATGTAGCACCATCTACAAGTATGGATGTTTCTGAATCAATCGCTAACTTTCCACTAACTTTAGCTGAGGATGAGACATATGTAGTTGTTGCTGATGGTATCACAGGCTTAAGTGCTACTGAATATACTCCAGCACCAGCGTTTGGACTAGAGATTTACGACATGGGTCGTGAAGCTGCAACTGAAGCTACGAATACAGACGTACTAGTACACCACGGTTCAACAGATGCGCCAACGGTAGATGTTTTCGAAACTTCAGTTCCTGCCGGAACGCTTGTTGACAATGCTCCATACGGTGCTTTCGCTGGATACCTTGAGTTAGGTACGGCAGATTATTTATTAGAAATCAGAGATGAATCAGGTGAAACGACAGTAGCTGGGTACAGCGCTCCTTTAGCTACGTTAGGGCTAGATGGTGCTGCAATTACTGTAGTTGCTTCAGGGTTCTTAGATCCTGCAGTAAACGGTGATGGTCCAGCATTCGGATTATGGGTTGCGCTCGCTACTGGCGGAGATTTAATTCCTTTACCAACTGCATTCGTAGGAATTGAGAACGAAGAGTCAATCGAATTCCAACTTTTCCCGAATCCTGCAACTGAAATGGTTCAAATCAATACAACTGATAATGAAGCAATCGAGCAAGTGATCATCACTGACATAAACGGTCGTATCGTGAAAACTTCATCTTTTGTACCTCAGGTAAATGTATCTGATTTGGAACAAGGAATGTATTTGATCACAATCCGCACTAACAGCGGAGCTACGACAAAAACTTTTGTCAAAAAATAAATTAGTTCGCTTCGAACAAGCCAGCTAATTTGTTTGATCTGGATGGAGGTCGTCGAAAGACGGCCTCTTTTCATTTTCAGCCATTATCAAATCCGCCTAATAGCTTCACTAATTTATCTAAGGCATCTATTAACTGAGCTATTCCAACACGTGCGACGACTTTTTCTTTATCAGTGCACAAACCCAAATGGTGAGATATAGTCACTAATTTCAGCACTTCTCTGAGCTCTGCCATTACCAACAAAAAGTCTTCATTCTGTTCTTCCCGATCTGATTTCACAGTCCCATGTGTCAGAAACGAAGAAATTCCTAACACTTTTTTGCGCAACGCAGGTGCTATCCCCTCCGGTTCATTTTTTGGGAAATGCTCAGTAATCATAAATATGAACTTAATCAATTCTCTAGAATGATACCTGACATCAATCTTGGCTTGTAAAATCTCCTTATTCGGCTGCATAGTTCGTGGGGATGAAGATACAAAATGATTTTTACAAAAAACCAGATTGAATACAGAGCACTTTTATACAATAAACCCAGAAATAAACGGGATATCCTAAGTGAATTATTATCGTAAATTTACCTTCACATTAAAACGATAAAATGGCCATAGAAGAAAAAATAAAAGCACGTGCAAATCAACAATGTGAACTGTGTAGTTCTTTAGAAGAACTGGCCATTTATGGTGTTCCGCCTTCAACTCAAGGTGCTTTAGATGACAGTGTCCTGATTTGCGGAAATTGCACCGAGCAAATCGAAAACCCCGAAAAGGTGGATCCAAATCATTGGCGTTTTCTAAATGATGCGATTTGGAGCGAAATTTCGGCAATCAAAGTAATCGCCTGGCGCATGCTCAATAGATTGCGCAAGGAAGGTTGGCCAAATGATTTGTTGGACATGATGTATCTAGATGATGAAGAAAGAAATTGGGCTGAAGCTACAGGTGATCATATTGCAGAAGAGGATAAAATCGTCCATCGAGATGCCAACGGAGCTGTTTTGAGTACCGGGGACAACGTCGTTTTAATTAAAGATTTGAACGTTAAAGGTGCCGGATTTACAGCAAAAAGAGGAACAGCAGTTAGGAAAATAGCTTTGGTTAACGATAATGCAGAACATATCGAAGGACGTGTAGAAGGACAACAAATAGTTATTATCACCAAATACGTAAAGAAAACTTAATTTTAATTATTACAACATGAAGCATGGTTGGCACACATACTTGATGATCATTTTCTTACTGGCAATATTTCTGCCAATAGACGTAAACGGGCAAGTTACTATTGATAGGGATTCACACGACTTCGGCAGCATCACAAGATCAAGCAATCGCACTACAGATTTTATCATTACGAATCATTATCAATTCTCAGTGATCCTATCTTCATTCACTTTCGACTTTGAATATAGCACTGCATCTTCAAAAGTCTCATTGGAGCCGGGTGATACGATGACGTATCGCGTCAAAATTACGCCAGATGAAAAGGGTTCTTTTGATAAAGTCATTCCGCTTTCGTTTTTTAGAATATCTGACACGCTCAAAATTCATTTAAAAGCGAATGTTACAACGACCAATTTTGACGATATGACTGGGCTAGAACCGTTTGAACCGCAACCTGGAAAAAATGACGAAAGGTTTAAAGATATTCCTTTTCAAATTCGCGTGCTAGATATTGAAACAAAAGAACCCATTGAAGGAGCGCGCATCAGCTTTTCAACACCTACTCCGTCCTATCGAACATTAAAAACGGATCAAACCGGATATGCTAGAAGGGATTTACACAATCGTTATGAAGTAAATGTTATGGCTTCGGATTATGAATCAGCCTCATTTGGGATTTCATTGGGCTGTCAGGATAGTATCAGAACGGTACTCTTAGCTCCTTATGATCCCAATAAAAAACGAGAATTCGAATACTTCTATGAATACGAAGAGCAAAATCCAATCAAAACGGAAGACACACTGGATCAAATTACTGCAGAAGCAGAAAAAGAATTGTTAGAACCTTTTTCAGCAGGCAATTACAAACCAAACAATATCGTCTTTCTGATGGATGTTTCAGCTTCCATGATTGATCACAATCGTTTGACTTTGTTAAAATCTTCAATTTTACAACTTGTTGAACTCCTCCGACCAGAGGACCTCGTAAGCATCATCACTTTTAGTGATGAAACCAAAATTCTCATCCCTCCTACACGACTTTCAACTGAAAACAAAAAGAATATACTAAACACCATTATAAATCTAAAATCTGGCGGAATGACGAATGGTGGAAAGGGTTTAAAAACTGCTTTTAAATTAGTTAAGGATAATTATAATTCAGAACATAATAATCAAGTCATTTTAGCGACTGACGGAGCCCTCGGCGCTTATATGGAACATGACAACATCATTGAAATGGTGAAGAAAAATATTGGTTATGCCACTACGAGTATCATGACCATTAACGGCTACAATTGGAGTGGAAAATTTATGCGTCAAATCACTAAAGCTGGCAAAGGAAGTCTACTCCCAATCAATTCTGATAAAGAAGCTAAACTTATTCTTGTGAAGGTCATAAAGGAGAATTCAAAACTCATCCCATAGCGTTTTTGTCAATCATTAATTGGGCGGCTTTATCTCCGAACAATTTGGTTTTATCGCTTGTTCTACGTAAATAGCACAAAATCTCCTATATTTGGGAGAAATTATTAAACCAAACAGTACCAAAACCAAGTTAGAATGAAAAAATTAGTTTACTTATTTGTGATTCCTGCTTTCATGATGTCATGTGGTGGTTCAGAATCGCATGAGAATGATACAGATAGTGATTCAACGGAAGTTATCACTGAAACTGTTGATACAACATCTGAAGAAGAAACGCCTAAACCGCTAAAAAGCCCTAGAATGAGCGCATCTGGAATGGCTAATGGCGTTCAAGTTGATATTGATTATGGGTCACCTTACGTGAAAGGAAGAGAAATATGGGGAGAACTTGTTGCTTACGATAAAATTTGGAGAGCAGGTGCAAATGAGGCAACTGCTATTACATTTGGCGCTGATGTCATGATCGGTGATTCCGAAGTAGCTGCAGGTACTTACGCTTTATTCATTACGCCTAAAGCTGATGCAGATTGGACCGTTATTCTAAATGAAGAATGGAGTAAAGAGCTGCATGGTGTTTGGGGTGCATATGATCACAAACCAGAAAAAGATGTTGCACAAATTGACGTTACACCAAGTTTCGGTGATGAAGTTGTTGAATCATTAACGTTCTCAGTAACAGAGACTGGCGTTATGTTTCAATGGGAAAAAGCGAGCTTCACTTTAGACGTGATGGCCAAATAGAATTAGACTTTAATGTTTGAAGCGGCCTCATCTGAATGAGGTCGCTTTTTTTTGTCATAATTTAAAATATATGGCAAGATATAGGTTGAATTTGAAACGCTTCATAAGTCATAAAAACGAACGATAACCTTTATTTTTATACTGCTACACCAAATATAATGTCATTTCGTCTTGAAAAAGCGGAACTTTATCTGATTTCAATCGTTTAAAGTCTATAAAAACGAAAGAGTTTCGTACCTTTCAAAAAATATTAAAACCACTCTTAATCAGTAGTTTATTCTTTCCAAGGTGGACTATGAATGTGAAATGAACCGCTTACTCCACATATGCGTCTTAATTGGCATGCTCTTTATTGGGCAAAAAGGTTTCGCGGTTACTCATATCGTGACAACAACAGCTGATGCTGGAGATGGATCATTGCGCTCAGCTATTGCAGACGCCGCAGATGGCGATACGGTGTTGATAGACGTTAAGGGTGATATTGAATTAGAATCGCCTATTCTCATCAATGGCTTTGGTGAATTAACTATCATTGGCGCTTTCCCAAAACACACGACGATCTCTCCGAGTCCTGGCTGCACAGGCGAATTATTTAATATTGAAAACTCAGGTCCTATTCGTATTGAGGCGATTGGTTTCGAAGGCGGAAATGGAGATATCCGTCATGTTTCTGTTATTGATTGTCCCTTAGGTGTAAAGTTTGCTCGTTGTCGTTTTCAAAATAATACAATGACAGCCGCGGGTAAATTTGGATCTGCCATATTTGCTGAGGCTTCTTTTGTTACTATTGGCGCTAGTTCTATCGTCAATAATATTGCAGAAAAAGCCGCTATTCATGGTACCTCTTCGACAGAAATACAAATTCTAAATACTACTATTTCAGGAAACACAGCTACCGACCAAGCTGGTGCTATTTTTCTTTCGGGAGGTGCGATAGTCGAATTATTTTATAGTACCGTCATCGAAAATGAAAGCAGTGTTGATCCTGAAGCAATTCTTTTGACTGGTTCTTCTGAAATGACAATAGAAAATGCAGCCATCGGCTATAATGGATCAGGGCAACAAATGGAAACAACAGGCTCAGCCATCATTACATCGCTAGATGGTAATGTCATTCGACAAAACTATTCGCTTGAAGAAACTGATGTGGACGCTTTTCTTTCGGAAGACCTTCTTGATCCGTTTTTAGACTTTGGCCTACGCGCCACCATCAAAGAAGATGGTTTTGGTTTAAAATATTGGCCAATTGTTGATGGCGGTAGCGATTTAATAAACACCCAACCTCCTACTGGAAATACACCGACCACAGATGGACGCTTGGCGCCTCGGTCACTCGAAGGTTCTGGGGGAGACCCGCACCCAGATGCAGGCGCTACGGAATACACGCATTTGCGTGTTACTAATGATGACGGGAATGCAGGAACCGCTAATTCGTTCTTGTGGGCGCTTCAAGCAGCTCAGAGAAAAGATGACATTCACTATGTTGAATTCGACATTCCAGGAATACCAGGACCTATTGAAGTTGAAGCAATCCCAACACTAGCGGTAGATGGATATATTATAGATGGATTTTCACAGGATGAAAGTTCAATTCCGGGTCCCGAATTGGATGGTACCGACGGTTTGACCAGAGCAGATATTCGAATTGATATTGTTGATGTTTTTGGCTTTTTTGATGGTTTTAGATGTAACTCAGGTTCTGAAGGCTCAGTTATCCAAGGGGTCTCAGTGCAGGGATTCAATGATCATGGTATCGAAACGAATACTTCTGATATTGAGATTTATGGAAACGAAATCGGTATAAATGACGCAGGGACAGAAAACGGCAACCTAGCCGCCGGAGTGAGAGCAGATGGAAATAATACAATTATTGGAGGAGCGCGACATTGGCAAAGAAATGTAATTTCAGGAAATGGGCTAGGCGGAGCAGACGACTCAAATGTACACCTCAACATCGGTAATTCTTGTAAAGTTTTTGGAAACATCATTGGTGGTACACCCGATGGTATGGGTCCAATTGCAGCTCCTTCACAAACGCCTTATGGTGTAAGAATCAGCAGCTCTCTAAACAGTGTGGGAACCGAGGAGATTGGGACAAGTAATATAATTGTAGACAATGAGTACGGGGTCTTATTAGACCTTACAGGCGATATTTGTAGTGTTCAAAACAACTTGATAGGAGTTGGAATAGATAGGTCAACAGCTATACCAAATGATATCGCTGGAATATTTCTTTTTGGAGCGGATGAAAACAAATTAGGCAGTTTTGATCATCGTTTTGGTAATGTAATCGCTAACAATGGTGCTGGTATCGTGCTTGACTTTAATACAACTATTTCCGGGAGCAATATGATCATTGGTAATAGTATTTACAATAACGATGGCCAAGGGATTGATTTGGGTAATGATGGAACTGTGCTTGCCAACGATGGTGTGCTTGATGGCGGTGACGAAAATTTTGGAATTGACTTTCCTGAATTAGATGCTTTAGAAAACTGTGAAGGTCAAAACTCAAAAGTGACCTTGACATTACGACTTCAAACCGGAAGAGATTATCGGGTGGAATTCTTTTCCAATGATAGTCCTGACCCTGCCAATGGTGAAGGTGAAGTTTTTATCTTGGCCCATACAGAGCCGATCGTAACAAACCCGCAAACGTTTAGCGTTGATTTAGGGACGACCATAGATCCAGGGAAAACTTTATCAGCCACCGTTACTGATTTAACATTCGGAAACACCTCTGAATTCGGAACAAATATTACGCCTACTAACGTCGAAATACCGACTGTAACCTATGACGATCAATGCCCTGATATTAGTGATGCATTACCTGCTACTGTTGATGGAATTGGAGGTACTTTCGATTTTCTAGATGGTTTAGCACCAGGTATAGAAACGATCAATCCTTCAACAGGTGAAGTTTCTGGGTTAACTGAAGGTACGAGTTATGCTATTGAGTATACCTTAGGTAGTGGTTGTGATTTTGGAGACACTGCCTATTTTGATGTCATCGAGGTATTAGAAGAGTTCACTATGGATCCTATTTGTGCTGCGGTTACGAATGGTACTCCCGTTCCTTCAGGACCGCTAGGAACCTTTACATTTGGTTTGCCTGCCCCTGCTGATGGCGCAACAATAAACGCTGCTACAGGTGAAATAACCGGAGGAATGGAAGGCGGCAACTATCCGGTTGTTCAAACGGTTACAGTCGCTAGCTGCAGTCAATCCGACACCGTTTTAGTTAGTGTCCATAACGTCGACGAATCGTTTGCTTATGATGAACCCATCTGCGGCGGTGAAACAACATTACCTTCGTCTATTGGAACACCAAGTGGAATATTTACTTTCTCAACATTTCCGAGCGATGGCGCGTCAATCAATGCTTCTACAGGAGGTCTGTCCGCTGCCTATAACGGTGACGCAAGTTATGAAGTCAAATACGTTGTGACCGATGTAAATGGTTGCGCAGATAGCATTACTAATACCGTTGCAGCCAACACTCCAAATGCTAATTTTACTTTTGATGATTTTTGTCCGGACGAAGTAAGCCCATCACCAGTCCCTGATGTGGCAGGCGGTGACTTTTATTTCTTCCCTATTCCTTCTGACCCCGGTGTTTCGATTGATACAGATGATGGGTTTATTACAGAACCTAAAGAGGACAGTACATACTCCATAGTGTATGAATTAGCGGATGGATCTTGTTTTGGTCGTGACACTGTTTTGGTGAGTGTATTTGTCGTGAATGAAGAATTTACTTTTGATGACTTTTGTTGGGATGTTTCGAGCCCTGCACCTATACCAGTTGAAGGAGGTGGAACTTTCTCTTTCGCTCCTGACCCTGGTGACGGAGAAACCATTGAATCAGGATCGGGCATTATTCACGATCCTTTGGAAGATAGTACTTATGCCGTTGCTTATGAATTAACCTCAGCCGACGGTTGCACACAAACTGACACGGTGCTGGTAACGGCGCTCGGCGTCAATGAATCATTTGCATACGATGAGCCAATCTGCGGTGGCGAAACGGTTTTGCCGAGTGAAATAGGAACACCTGGTGGTGAATTCAGTTTTTTCCCATCTCCATTAGATGAGGCAACAATTGTTACTACAAGCGGTAGTTTAAATTCTGTTTATGACGGAGATGCAAACTACTACGTAAAACATGTAGTTACTGACCCTGAAAACGGATGTACCGATAGTGTCATCAATGTAATTCCCGTATTATCGCTCAATGCTGATTTTGTTTTTGATGATTTTTGTCCAGATGATGTTAGTCCTGCTCCTGTCCCTGATGTTGAAGGGGGTGACTTCTATTTTTATCCAGAGCCATTAGATCCGGATGTGTCGATTGATATCGATGAAGGTTTTATTATTAATCCAAAAGAAGACAGCACCTATTTCATAGTCTATAAACTGGAAGAAAGCGGATGTGTTGATCACGATACCAATTTTGTAGATGTCTATGTGGTTAATGAAGAATTTACTTTCGATGATTTTTGTTGGGATTCTGAAAGTCCGCCTGCAGACGCGTTAGAAGATGGAGGAGATTTTTCCTTCGCCATTGATCCCCTAGACGGCGCAACCATAGACAGTGAAACAGGTGTCATTTTTGATCCCGTAGAAAATAGTTCTTATACGGTTATTCATACCCTAACGACAGACGTGGGTTGTACACAAACAGATACAGTCACTGTTACCGCGCTTGGTGTAGACGAATCATTTGTTTTCGACGATTTTTGCCCAGGAGATGAAAGTCCAGCCCCGGTTCCGGCGGATGCTACGGGAACGTGGGATTTACTCGGCGAAGTCTATGGAGGCACCACGATAAATACAACTACGGGTGTTATCTCAAACCCTTATGAAGACTCCACTTATACCGTACAATATGCCATTTCCTTTGGTCCGAGTTGTAGTCAAGAGTCAACTGAAGAAGTAACCGTAATAGGGGTCGACGAAACCTTTAATTTTGAAAGCTTTTGTGCTGAATTTGCAAGTGAAGCTCCCATTGCAGCAACACCTGGAGGCGTTTATGACCTTGCGCCAGATCCAGCAGACGGAGTTGAAATCGATCCAATTACCGGAATCTTGACGAACGCCCAACCTGGTGCAACTTATTTTGTTGAATATACAGTTGGATTTTGCTCAGAACAAGACACCAATTCAGTTTTAGCAAAGGTCACTGACACAGCATCTTTTACACTTGACGACTATTGTGCAAATCTACCAACTGTTCCCAATATTACTGGAGTTGAAGGCGGAACATTTGTATTTGATCCAACACCGATTGATGATGCTGAAATTGACCCCACTACCGGACTTATTACTGGAAGTGAGGGTGGTGATTATGGTGTTCGATATACAACGGATGGTTCTGCAACAACATGCAGCGATACGACCATCGTTTTCGTGACCTTATTTGAAACACCTTCGATTACGGCTTTCGATGCAGATCAATACGTTTATTGCCCAGAAGATGCTTATGGGACAATTAATATAGAACATGAAAGTGCGTTTAAAGTTTATTGGCGCCGAGATAATCCCGAAGGGCCTTATGATGACTCCACTTATAGTTATACACCTGATACCTTGTATGTAGGGGACAATTATTTTTATGCGCAACCAAGAAGTGTTGAAGGATGCTTAGGTTCGATAGAAGAGATCATTTTGAAATTGTCTGATACTTCGGGAATGCGAGCTATAGATAATTTTGATATTTGCTTAGGTTCTCCTGCCACACTAGGAGCTGAAGGTGGTGCTGAATATCTTTGGAGTACAGATGTTGCCCTATCTGATAAATCAGCACAATACCCTACTGCCTTTAGTCTGAATGAAGAGGTTTACAAAGTTGCAATAACCAATTTTGACGGTTGTATCATAGAGGACTCTACCCAAGTTGGTTTCCTCGATAGATCAATGTGTAGTATTGAAGTTTACAATGCTTTCTCTCCTAACGGAGATGGCGTCAATGATTATTGGCATATCGAACACCTGATCAACTTCCTACCGAATACAGTTTATATCTATACCAGATGGGGTGATGAAGTTGGTTTTTTTACTGATTATGACAATATCAATGTCTATTGGGATGGAACTGATAAATCAGGGAGAGATCTTCCTGCCGGAACTTATTTTTACGTGGTTATAACGGATGATCCGAATTTAAATCAAGCAGCTTGGGTTCAAATCGCGCGATAAAATGAAGGTTTTTCTGCTACATATAGCCCTGTTATTTAGTCTTGTTGGTTTTTCTCAGCAGGACGCGATTTATTCGCAATACGTATTCAATCCATTCGCTATTAATCCTGCGTACGCTGGTTCAAGACAATCGGCAAATGTTACGATGATTAACCGGAATCAGTGGATTGGAATAGAAGGAGCCCCCAATACTCAAACCTTGTCTAGTCATGCCCCATCCAATCAGTACCCTATCGCATATGGCATCAATATTTCCCGGGATCAGTTGGGCCCTACAACGAATTTTTCTGCATTATTAACAGGCGTTTATAATCTGAAATTTGAGACAGGAGCCCTCAATTTTGGCTTAAGGGGCGGAATTTTTAATACGGTACTTGATCACAGAAAACTACAGTTCAGAGAAAGTAACGATCAATTAGACGTGCAGGACCGTTTGAGTGCGACTGTTCCTACTTTTGATTTTGGTTTATATTATTATACAGAACGCATGTTTGTCGGCCTTTCCATGAATCATATGACGAGGCATGCCTTTAATTTAGAGCAACTTGCAAACAATCAAGCCTATTATTTAAGAAGACATACATTTCTCTCGGGTGGATACGCATGGCCAATTAATGAGAATTTCATGTTCAAACCAACTGTTTTGCTTAAATTTGTAGAAGGTTCTGGATTTAATGCAGATCTAAATTTAAATGTGCTATTCAAAGAAAAAATTTGGATGGGGATTGGTTTAAGAAATGTATCCAGTTTGAATTTATTAGTAGATATTAATCTTACTGATTATATTAGAGTAGGATATGCGTATGATTTAAATTTAACCCAATTGAACAATTACAGTTACGGATCCCATGAAATTGTATTTGGATTCGATTTTAATATAAATAAAACAACCGCGCCTTTGCCTCGCTATTTGTAAGAATGAAGCACCTACTGTTCATATATTGTGTTTTGATGACGCTTGGGCTTTCTGCTCAAACTTATGAAGTATTGGAGGTTCAACTTGATGCTAAAATTCAACCCATTGATGGCATCAATACCAAATGGGCGGAATTCTCTCCTGTTCTTGTTGGAGACGATATGTATTTTACATCTTCACGACAGTTTAATCAGAATAACCTCGGTGAAGATAACTGGGAAAAAATAGCGTATCTCAACCTATTCAAAGCACGTGTTAAATGGTATGAAGGCAAGCGAAGCATAAAAGATGTTAATCTTTTATCGAATAAGCTAAATTTCGGAACCCACACTGGTCCTGCGAGTTTTACAGCAAATGCTGACACCGTCTTTTTTACTAGAGTGATTCGATTAAATGATGGCGGCGAAAAAGTGTTTCGATCACAATTGTACATGTCCGTCAAGAAAAAAAATAAATGGACAAAAATTAAGAAATTACCTTTTTGTGAAAATTCGAGTTCGTATGCTTACCCATCTTTTGATCAAGTGTCAAAACGACTCTATTTTAGCTCTAATCGTGCTGGTGGAAAAGGTCAATATGATATCTATTTTGTGAAATATAAAGATGGTAATTGGACAGAACCAACCAATGTGGAAGCTGCAAACACCGCAGGAAATGAAACTTATCCTTTTGTCATTAACGAAAATCTCTTCTTTTCAAGTGATAAACCTGGAGGTTTAGGTGGGTTAGATATTTATTTCAGTGCTCCTGCTCCAGCTAATTTCCCAATTACTATTGCAGGATTAAACTCAAGTGCCAATGATTTTGGTATGAGCCTGCTCCCTGATTTATCTGCCGGATATTTCTCTTCTGACCGTAATGGTAATGACGACATCTTCTATTGTACAATCAGTCGAAACGTGACCATGAAGAACCAATTGGCTGGAACATTTACCTTTCGTACATTAAACACATCTGCATCAGATTTGACCGTGCAAATATTCAACGATGAAGGGGAATTTGTTTATGAGCAAAAGACGGATGAATCGGGTTATTTTATTTTTGATAATATTCAAATCGATAATAATTATTCTGTCCGACTGGACGGTGTTGCTCCAGATGAAATGACACTCCAATTTTATGACGAAAATGGAGAAACTATTGCTGATTTTATTCTGAATGAAGAAGGTGCGTTTAAATACAAAAAGATGTTCTACGATGATCAGGGAATACTCCAGTTCTTGCCGGATGAAATGATCGACGAACCGAATGGGATTGCTCATTTCAGTGGTAAATTGGTTATCGAAACCGACCCTCAAACTCCGTTAATCAAGAAAAAAGTACAATTGATCAATAAAAACGAAGAAGTTTTAAAAACGGTTTTTACAGATGAGCGCGGCAATTTCAATTTCGATAGTCTAGACATAAGCGAGTCATATTTTATAACAATCCCCGATTGTCAAAAAGATCTGCTCCTATACATTTACACCGAAGATGGTGAAATCTATTCGCAGTTAAAATGCAATACACAAGACTTTTTCTTATACCAACGTCTTTCTCCATCGCTGGTTAATAAATTAGCTTTACTCAAAGAAACGGACGAAGGAGACTTTATGCTTAATCGATCTGAAATTATTGGTCGTTTTATCTCCAATGCTGACGGATCATCTCCCGCTGAAACAGAGGTTCACGTATACAATGATGATGGCGACTATATGGGTATTACAATGACGGATTCACTGGGGTATTTTTATTTCAATAACCTGAGCGCAGAATCGTCCTACAAGTTTACCTTAGATGAAAAATCAGAACAAACACTTTCTTTGTTCAACCGCTTTGGTAAAGAAGTGGCAACAATTCAAGAAGAAGAGAACAATTTCTTTATTTTCCGTCCACTAGGGTGCATCAGTGACGGTGGATTAGATATCCTTCAAGAAGAAAACTTATCACTGGATCTAAATTTTGCCAAAAACTATGACGCCGTAACCCTGTATTTCGGTTCTGATCAAGCCAAACCTAAGAATGGGGATGTTAAAAAGTTGAATGAATTGGCTGAAATATTGAAACGTTATCCAGAATTGAAGTTATCAATTAACGCATATGCAGATGCAACTGCGTCAGATGAATATAATTTTGCTTTATCTAAAAAGCGGAGTAAATGGATCGTCAATTACCTTATCAGCCAAGGAGTCGATGCTAGTCGTTTAACGGTTAATGCATATGGTGAAACACAATTGATTGACCCTGAAAATGATGCGATAAATAGACGAGCAGAATTAAGAATTTATCAATAATACAGACAATTAATACAAAAATGGCAGACTTAGATTATGTAGCAAAATTCCACGATCACCTTGACAGGGCACAGATCATGCTGGCATATGATGGTGTTTTATCCTATGAAATTGTAGAAGCGTTTATTTCTCGACTGAAACAAGATATAGAGGCCATTGACGTACCTAAAAAAGAGAGAAAAAGGTTTTTCTCTATTGTTGTAGAATGCATTCAAAACCTGTCGAAGCACGGTAACATTGCCGAGCTTAAGG